>JBEGRA010000206.1:0-3782 GCA_041180705.1 Pseudomonadota bacterium
TCACAAGGAAGGTTCGCATGCAGCGACGTGACTGGCTGAAGACGGTATCGGCGGCCGGGTTGATGGGGGCGGCCGGTTGGGCGGTACGCGTACCAGCAGCGTCAGCAGCTGCGCCTGCGCCAGACAATCTTGCTTCTGCGCCCACGGCTTCCGCCGCTTCGCGCGCCTTGAGTGAAGTGGTCGAAGGCTACTTCGACGACGTGCTCGACCTGAACCCTTTGCAGGGCACTTTCCTCGGCGAGACGAAATACGCTCGACGGCTTGGCAATCCGAGTGCCGAAGTTTCCATCGCAGCGGGTATCGCGCTGGAGCGCCAGGCGTTGCGCGCAGCGCGAGCCTTGTCCACGGAGGGGCTGAGCGATCAGGAGGCGCTGACGCTGCAGGTGTTCCTGCGCGACCGTGCCGAAGCCGTGGAAGCTGCACAGTTTCCGGAACATTTGCTGCCCGTGAACCAGATGGACAATCTGGGCACGACGCTGGCGCTGTTCGGCAGCGGTGCCGGACCGCAGCCCTTTGTCACGCTTGAAGACCACGAAGCATGGATCGAGCGCGCCTGGCAGTTCCCGCAATGGGCCGAGTCCACGCGCGACCGCTTGCGCGAAGGCGTGGCGCGTGGCGTGACGCAGCCCCGGCAAGTGATGAGCAAGGTGGTGCCACAATGGCGCGGGCTCGTCAGTGCCGACCCCATGCGCAGCCTGTTTTGCGAGCCGCTGAAGCAGTTGCCGGCCAACATCACTTCAGGGCAGCGCGCTTGGCTGGAGCGGGCCTATCGGCAACTGGTGGAGCGCGGGTTGAACCCGGCCCTCACGAATCTCACGGATTACTTCGAGAAGGACTACCTGCCCGCGTGCCGCACCAGCTTCGGCTGGAACGCCTTGCCGCAGGGCGAGGCTTGGTATGCGCTGCGCATTCGTCAGGGCACCACTACCCACATGGGTGCCAAGGAAATCCACGTGCTCGGCTTGTCGGAAGTGGCGCGCATCGAAGAGGAAATGCGCGGCGTGATGCGCGAGACGAACTTCATCGGCGACTTGCCGGCGTTCTTCCGCTTCATGCAAGACGACCCGCGCTTCTACTTCACGCGGGGCAGCGACCTGCTGGCCGAATACCAGCGTGTGAAAAAGCGTATCGACGCCTTGCTGCCGCGCTTGTTCTCGCTGTTCCCCAAGGCGGACTACGAAGTGCGTGAAGTGGAGCCGTTCCGCGCACAAAGCAGCGCGGGCGGCTTCTATCAGCCGCCTTCGGCGGACGGCACGCGGCCCGGCTATTTCTACGTGAATACCTACAACCTGAAGGCGCAGCCGAAGTTCGGCATGGAAACCCTTTCCCTGCACGAGGCAGCCCCTGGGCACCATTTCCAGATTGCCCTGCAGCAGGAGTTGCCCGGCTTGCCGCGGTTCCGGCGCTATGGCGGCTACAACGCCTACGTGGAGGGTTGGGCGCTGTATGCCGAAAGCCTTGGCAAGGAACTCGGCGTCTTCACGGACCCCTACCAGTGGTATGGCCGTCTCGCGGACGAGATGCTCCGGGCCATGCGCCTCGTGGTCGACACGGGCTTGCATTCCATGGGGTGGAGCCGCGAACAGGCCATGCAATACATGGCTACGCACTCGAGCATGGCGGGCAGCGATATCGAAGCCGAGGTGGAGCGCTATATCGTGTGGCCCGGGCAAGCACTGGGCTACAAGGTGGGCCAGTTGCGTATCCGCGCGCTGCGCAATGCCGCCGAGCAGGCCATGGGCGCGCGCTTCGACGTGAAGGCCTTCCACGCCGAAGTGCTGCGCGACGGCTCGCTGCCGTTGGATGTGCTCGAGACCAAACTCCGGCACTGGATGAGCCGCGCGGCATGAAGTGGCTGGTGCCCTGTGTGGCCGTGCTGTTGCTGGCGGGGTGCGACACTGCAGCGCCGCCGGCGACGCCCGCCGCGCAGGGCCCAAACGATGCCTTCACGCGGTTGGCGGTGGCGCACGCCCGTGCGCAGGTGCGCTGGTTGCCCGAGATGGCCGTGTTCGCGCGCGTGCCGTTGCCGCCGGATGAACTGCCCGCTGTAGCGCCGCAAGCCGTGGCGCTGCGGCTCGCGACGGTCCGCGCTGCCATGGAGCAGGCCAAGGCTTTGGCCACCACGCCACTGCCGCCAGCCTCCCGTGAAGCGCTGGCCCTGTTCCTGCGCGACCGCCAGGAAGAACTGCAAGGCGCGCCGTACCCTGAAGAACTGTTTCCGCTGTCCGCACCTGACGGTGGCTTTGCGCTGTGGGCCGTGACTGCGCTCGCGCGTGGCGAGGTGGTGCCGGAGACCGCAGCCGACCACGAGGCTTGGCTGCAGGTGCTGTCGCAGGTGCCCGCGTGGGTGGATGTCGCCATCGCCAACATCGACCAGGCGGAAGCACGCGGGCTGGGTCTGGCGCCCGAGGCTTGGCGCGCGCTGGCTGCCCAAGTGGGTGCTGCTGCGGCCGCCGACCTGGTGCCGCCGGCCGGTGCCTGGGGCAGCGTGCCGGCTGCTGCACAGCAGGCTCTGACGCAGCGTTATCAAACCTTGCTTCAGGAAAGCCTGCAGCCCGCGCTGCAGCATCTGCAAGTGCGTTTGCAGGCAGCTGCCGCGCGTGCGAAAGACGCGCCGACCTGGGCGGACTTGCCGCTGGGCGAGGCCTGGTACGCCTACCGTTTGCGCAAGGCCACGGGCATGTCGTTCGCGCCGCGGGAATGGCACGAGGCGGCGCTGGCCGAGGTGACGCGTTTGGAGGCGCTGCAGGCCACCCTGGTGGTGGTCGACAATGCCGGCGCGTCGCTGGACGCAGCAGCACCGGCACCAGCGCCCGCTGCAGCCGCGCCATCGGTGCCTGTGCTGCGCGAGCGCTTGCCGTGGGTGGAGGTGCCTGCCTGGCAGCGGCTGGCACCGCATCCGGCACACCGCGATGGTTATGGCCTTTACCGCCTGCGCGCGCGCCTGGCGGCGGGCAACGTGGCTGGTGCCGCGCCGACGCTTCCGGCAAACACGGCAGCCGACTCCGCCGCCTTGGCCGAGGTTCGCGACAGCCTCGCCCTGCTCGTCATCGATACGGGCTTGCATGGCCTGGGTTGGAACCGTTCGCAGGCACTGGCTTATCTCGCCGCGCATTCACGTTGGACCGGCGCCGCGGCAATGGAGCGCATGGGCGCGGTACTGGCTTCGTCGGCCTGGGTGGCGGCACCCGCGGCGGGCTACCTGCGATTGTGGCAGTTGCGGGAAGCGCTGGCTTTGCAGCAGGGCGCGGCCTTCGACGAAGCCCTGTTCGACCAGCAGCTGGGTGCCTGGGGCCCTCTGCCGCTGGAAGTGCTTGAACAGCGCATGCGCGCTTGGGCAGTGGCGCCCTAGAGGTCGCGCAGGTAGAAGCGGTCGCAGCTGAAGTGGCCGGTGGCTCCCAGCGGCGCCGCGATGGGGGCGAAGCCACACTTCGCGTAGAGCTTCATCGCACCGGTCATGCCGTCCAGCGTTTCCAGGTAGCACTGCCGGTACCCGAAGTCGCGCGCCACTTCGAGGCAGTGGCGCAGCAAGGCCTCGCCGCTGCCCGTGCCGCGTGCCGCAGGCAGGAAGTACATCTTGCGCAGTTCGCAGACGCTGCCATCGCCGCCGGCCAGTGGGGCAATGCCGGCGCCACCCAGCACCGTGCCGGCACTATCCACGACGACGAAATAGGCGTGGCGTGGCGCCGCATAAGCGCGGCTCATGAAATCCACTTCCGGGTCACTGATGGCGAAGCCCGGACCGTCGGCGCCGAACTCGGGCATGACGCGGCGGATGATGG
>JBEGRA010000207.1:0-13670 GCA_041180705.1 Pseudomonadota bacterium
CGGGCAGCGAGATCGCCGGTTCCGCCTTGGAGGCCAGTGGCCGTACTGCAGCGGAGTTGGTGGATGAAGCGGAACGCGCCGTTTTCGCCATTGCTGAAAAGGGCGCCAAGGGCCGTGCCGGGTTCCAGTCCGTCAAGGATGTGTTGCCGGGCACCATCGACCGCCTCGACACGCTCCACCAGAACCCTGGAAAGCTCACCGGTGTTTCCACGGGGTTCTCCGAACTCGACCGCATGACAGCCGGCTTGCAGCCGGGCGACCTCATCATCATTGCGGGCCGCCCTTCCATGGGCAAGACCACGCTCGCCATCAACATTGCCGAGAACGCGGCGGTGGGCAAGGGCGTTCCGGCGGCTATCTTCTCCATGGAAATGTCCGCCGAGCAGCTGAGCATGCGCATGATCAGTTCGCTCGGTCGCGTGAACCAGGGCAACCTGCGCACCGGCATGTTCAACGACGAAGACTGGACGCGCATCAACGCCGCGGTGGCGCAGATGTCCGAAGCGCCCATCTTCATCGACGAGACTCCGGCACTTACGCCAACGGAAGTTCGCGCCCGGGCGCGACGCCTGAAGCGAGAGAAGGGGCTTGGTCTCATCGTCATCGACTACTTGCAGCTGATGCAGGTGGGTGGCGGTGTCGAAAACCGCACGGCGGAAATCTCCGAGATTTCCCGCGGTCTGAAGGCGCTCGCGAAGGAAATGCATTGCCCGGTCATCGCGCTGTCGCAGCTCAACCGTTCGGTGGAGCAACGCGCCGAGAAGAAGCCGGTCATGTCGGACCTGCGCGAGTCGGGCGCCATCGAGCAGGACGCCGACGTCATCATGATGATCTACCGCGAGGAGGTGTACGACCAGAACACCCCGCGCAAAGGCATTGCCGACATCATCATCACCAAGCAGCGTAACGGCCCGGTCGGCGAAGTGCAGGTGGCGTTCCTCGGCGAGTACACCAAGTTCGAAAACCTGGCCACCGAGAACTGGGTGGGTGGCGGGAGCGACTACTGATGACGGCGCTGATTCGCGCTGTCGTCGAGACGGCAGCGCTGCGTCACAACCTCGCGGTCGTGCGCCGTCAAGCGCCACAGGCACGCGTCCTGGCGGTAGTGAAGGCGAACGCCTATGGGCATGGCAGTGTGGTGGCCGCCAAGGCGCTCGCCGACGCCGATGCCTTTGCCGTGGCCCGCCTCGAGGAAGGCATCCAACTGCGCGAAGCCGGGCTGACGCATCCGGTGCTGTTGCTGGAGGGCGTGTTCAATGCCGAACAGTTGGCCGCTGCCGCCCGGCACGGTTTCGAAATCGTCGTGCATTCACCGGCCCAGTTGGCATTGCTGCAAGCGTGGCGCGGCGAGCACCGTTTTCGTGCGTGGATAAAACTCGACAGCGGCATGCACCGGCTGGGCTTCGCGGTTGAAGATTTCCCTGCCGCTTATGCGGCCCTGGCGGCTTGCGGTGCGGTGTTGCCGCAGCCTGTCTTGATGACCCATCTCGCCAACGCCGACGCTGTCGACGACGGGATGACGAGCGCCCAGTTGCGCGCGTTTGCGAAAGCGGTGGCGGGTCTGCCCGGTGAGCGCAGCATCGCCAATACGGCAGGCGTATTCGGCTGGGCGGAGTCGCAGGGCGACCAAGGTGACTGGGTACGCCCGGGCCTCGCTCTTTACGGCGCGTCGCCTTTCGCAGACCGTAGCGCTGCGGCGCTGGGCTTGCGGCCTGCCATGACGCTGCTGTCGCAGGTGATTGCGGTGAAGCAAGTACCTGCAGGGGGCGCCGTGGGCTACGGCGGGGCATGGCGTACCACCCGCGCGACCCGTCTGGCCGTGGTGGCGGCCGGCTATGCGGACGGGTACCCGCGTAACACGGCGGCGGGTTGCCCGGTGTTGGTGAACGGACGTGAAGCCCCGGTGGTCGGGCGAGTGTCCATGGACATGTTGACCGTCGACGTGACTGATCATGCAGCGGTTGCTGCAGGGGATCCGGTAGTCCTGTGGGGCGAGGGCGTTCCTGTGGAAACCGTGGCGGCAGCAGCCGGCACCATCGCTTGGGAATTGCTGTGTGGTGTCAGTCAGCGCGTATCGCCGGACCCGCGCTAACGCGCTATTTCTTGCCCCAACGCCACTGCGGTGGCTCGCCCTTTGCCCAGCAGATGGCCAGCAGCGCCATGCAGGCCACGAAGGTGAAGGCCAGAAATACCATTTGGCCGTAGCGCGGCAGCAGGTAGAGGCCGCCACCGACCATGGCGGCCATGAATACCACCATCACTACCCAGCCTTCCCAGGTGGAGGGTGGCCCCCAGCCCCAGCCGTAGGTCTTTGCGGGAAACCAAAAACGCGGCTTATCCATTTTTTGCTCCAGGGACTTTCGCGACGGCAGCGGTTGTCTCTTCGGGCTCGGGCTGCGCTGCCGCGGCAATCGACACGCCGCGCCGTTTCAACGCTTCGCGCAGCAGGAATTCCACTTCCGCATTCACCGAACGCAAGTCCGCCGCCGCAAGGCGCTCCAACCGCGCCCAAACCTGCGGGTCCAGCCGCAGCAGGAAGCTCTTCTTGCCGGGACTGGCCACGCTGTCGGGTGCTAGCTGTAGAGGCTGCCGGCATTCACTACCGGCTGCACATCGGATTCGGCGCAAAGCACGACCAGCAGGTTGCTCACCATGGCCGCCTTGCGTTCGTCGTCGAGGTGGACGAGGTTCTTCTCGGACAAGCCCTGCAAGGCCATTTCCACCATCGACACCGCACCCTGCACGATTTTCTGGCGCGCGGCGATGACGGCCTCGGCCTGCTGGCGACGCAGCATGGCGCCGGCGATTTCCGGGGCGTAGGCGAGATGGGTGAGGCGCGAATCTTCGACGCGGATGCCTGCCTGGCTGAAGCGTTCATCGAGTTCGGCCGTCAGGACGGCCGCCACTTCGGTGGCCGCACTGCGCAAGGTGATTTCGTCCGTCTCGTGGTCGGCACCGGCGGCGTGGTCGTACGCGTACTGGCCTGCCAGATGGCGTACGGCTGCCTCGGCCTGCACCGTCACGTAGCGCTCGAAGTCCTCGACGTCGAAAGCTGCCCGCGCCGTGTCTTCGACGCGCCACACGATGGCGGCAGCGATTTCTATGGGGTTGCCGCGCTTGTCGTTCACCTTGAGGCGTTCGCTCACCAGATTGCGGGCGCGCAACGAAAGCTTCTTCTTGCCGTAGAAGGGGATGGCCCAGCGCAGACCGGTCGCGCGGTCGGTGCCGCGGTAGTCGCCGAAAAAGGTCAGCAGGGCGGCTTGGTTCGGCTGGAGTACGTAGAGGCCGGCGAACGCGAAGACGGCAAGCAATACCATTCCCAGCACGGCCAAAACCATGCCACCGCTGGGGTCTTCATTGGCGTTGGATATCCAGAAGAAGGCGCCGATCGGCAAACTCAGGCCGACGAGCAAGGCCAGATAGCCGCTGCTGCTGTGGAAAGAAACTTCCTGGGTGGCGGCCTTGGCGGTGGGGGAGGTCATGCGAATCTCCGGGGTGAAATCAAAGTGATATCACTTTGCGCTTCGCCCCGGAGACTGTCAACACCTTCAGCGGGGCATCAGGTCCAGCACTACCTGCGTCATGCCGAGGATGCCCGTGCGGAGGGTGGGTTCCGGGTCCGGGGCGAACAGCGGCGAATGGGTGGAGGGCATGACCGTGCCCTCGGCTACGGCCTTCGCATATTCCGCCGGGTTGATGGCACCGACCCGGAACATGACCGTGGGGAACTTGCCATCAAGCCCGAGGCGGCCGAAGTCTTCGCTGCCCATGACCGCGGGCAGGTGGTCGACGTTGTCGGCCCCGACGGCCTTGCGCAGCGAGGCCTCGACGCGGTCATTCAGCTTGGGGTCGTTGATGACGACGGGCGCGAACTCCGAGTCGATGACCGTGACTTCCGGCATGCGGTCTTCGGGAACTCCCATGGCGATGGCTGCACCGCGGGCGACGCGGCGGACGCCAGCGATGAGCGTCTGTCGAGTGTCCTCGTCGTAGCTGCGCATGTTCAGTTCCAGCTTTACTTCTTCCGGAATGATGTTGCGCTTGGTACCGCCATGGATGGTGCCAACCGTGAGCACCGCCGGTTGCTGTGGTGAAGTGCTGCGGCTGACGATGGTCTGCAACTGCATGACGATGCTGGCGGCGAGCACCACCGGGTCCCGCGTGGTTTGCGGCGCGGAGCCGTGGCCCCCAACGCCGCGGACGCGGATGTCCACCTGCGTGGACTGTGCCATGGCGGGGCCTGGCGTTACCCCCACGCGGCCCGCGGGCATACCGCTCCAGTCGTGCAAGGCGATGACGTAGTCGGGCTTCGGCACCTTGTCGTAGAGACCGTCGCGCACCATGGCCACGGCACCATCGATGGTTTCTTCGGCTGGCTGGCCGAGCAGGATGAGCGTGCCGCGCCACTGGTCCTTCATCTTCACGAGCTGGCGTGCAGTGCCCACGAGCGAGGTGACGTGGATGTCGTGGCCGCAGGCATGCATGACGCCGGTTTCCTGGCCGCTGGGCAGCCGCACCTTCACGGTGCTCGCGTAGGGCAGGCCCGTCTTTTCTTCCACGGGCAGCGCATCCATGTCGGCGCGCACCAGTACCGTGGGGCCTTCGCCGTTCTTCATGACGCCGACGAGACCATAGCCCTTGTAGCCGGGAGCGAAGTACTTGCCGATGCCTTCGGTCACGGTGAAGCCCAGCCCGCGCAGTTCCGCGGCCAGACGCGCCGAGGTCTTTTCTTCCATGCGCGACAGTTCCGGCGCCAGATGCAGTTCCTTGTAGAGCTTCAGGAGCTGCGGCATGTCCGCCTCCAGGCGCGGGCGGTCCGGCGTGGCGGCAAGCGCAGAGGTGGCGGCTACGCTGGTCCCGAGGGCCAGCGAGAGAGCCAGCTTGAGGGCGGGGGCAAGACGAGTGCGCATGAAACGGCTCCTGAAGCGACAATCGGACGGTGTGGGGTCGAGTGTAGTAGACTTCTTGCACCTGAGCGCAGTCCCTTGTGGCCGCTCGAGTGCTGCCCCGCAGCGGGGCAACGTGCCGGCAGTCGCCGCCACGCCCCTCATTTCCCCAACCCTGAAGAGTTCCCCTATCTTGTCGTTCCATTCCCTTGGGCTCGATGCGCGCCTTGTCCGCGCCATCGACGAGCTCGGCTTTGCCAATCCCACCCCCATCCAGTCCGGCGCCATCCCGCCCGCCCTGCTAGGCAAGGACCTCCTTGCCTGCGCCATGACGGGCAGCGGCAAGACCGCGGCTTTCATGCTGCCTGTTCTCAACCGTTTGCTGGCGAACCCGCGCCGCGCCACGCGCGCGCTGGTGTTGACGCCCACCCGCGAGCTGGCTGCCCAGATCGTCGAGGCCACTCAGGATTTCGCTCGGCACACCTCGCTGAAGGTGGCACCCATCTTCGGTGGTGTTGGCCACAAGCCGCAGGAAATGGCTTTCCGCGACAAGGTGGACATCATCGTCGCTTGCCCGGGCCGCCTGCTGGACCACTTCAAGGAAGCGTACGGCGTGCTGCCCGACCTCGAAGTGCTGGTGCTCGACGAAGCGGACCGCATGCTGGACATGGGCTTCCTGCCGGACCTCCGTCGCGTGCTGCGTCATTTGCCCCCGCGCCAGCAAACGCTCTTCTTCAGCGCCACCATGCCGCCGCCCATCGCGCAACTCACGCGCGAGATGCTCAAAGACCCCATCGCCATCGACGTGGAGCGGCAGGCCAAGCCCGCCACCGGCGTCGAGCAGGCGCTGTTCCCCGTGCCGGGGCATTTGAAGGGCGAACTCATCAAGCGCCTCATCGAGCAGGAGCAGGTACAGGACGCCATCGTCTTCACGCGCACCAAGCACCGTGCAGACCGTCTGGCCAAGCAGCTGAATGCTGCCGGCATCACGGCCGAGCGTATCCACGGCAACCGTTCGCAGGCGCAGCGTGTCGCGGCTCTCGCCGGCTTCAAGGAAGGCAAGTTCCGCGTGCTGGTAGCCACGGACATCGCTGCCCGCGGCATCGACATCAACGAACTCGGCCACGTGTTCAATTTCGATGTCCCCGAAGTGTCGGAGGACTACATCCATCGCGTCGGTCGCACTGCCCGTGCCGGTGCCACTGGCCGCGCGCTGACGCTGTGTGCGCCCGATGAGGAAAACGAGGTTCGTTCCATCGAGCGCGCCGTGGGCCGGGCCCTGCCGCGCCTGAAACTGCCGGACTTCGATTACACGGCGAAGGCGGCAGAGGCGTTGGAAATTCCCATCGCCGAACGCATTGCCGCCATCCGCGCGCAGAAGGCGCAAGCCCGCGAGAATGCCCGCCTGAAGGCGGAGCGTCGTGGCGGTGCGCAGCCTGCGGCACCCGGGCGTAGTGGCGCGGGTGGCGGTGGTGGGCGCGGGCCCTCGGGCGGTCGTAGTGCCGGCGGTAACCGTGGCGCTGGCGGTGGACGCGGCGGTCAAGGTGGCGGTCACGCCGGTGGTCGCGGTCATGGCGGTCACGGTGGCGGCAGCTTCGGCGGTCGCGGGCGCTGAAGGTCGCCAAAGGCATGCTCCTCCAGTCGGTCATCGACCTGCCGTCGCTGGAGGTGCGTTGCCGCGAGGCGGCCTTGCTGGCCTGCGGTGACGCTGCGCACGATGCCTTGCATCTCGAGCGCGTGGTGGCCAATGCGCGCTGGTTGCTGCAGCACGAGTCGGCAGACCCTCGCGTGGTCCTGCCAGCCATCTGGCTGCACGATTGCGTGCATGTGCCCAAGCATTCGCCGGAGCGTTCGCGCGCTTCGCGTCTGTGCGCTGCTCATGCCGTCGCTTTGCTCGAGACCTTCGGCTACCCGTCGGCATTGCTGCCGGCGGTGGCGCACGCCGTCGAGGCGCATAGCTGGTCTGCCGGCATCACGCCGGAAACTCTCGAGGCTGCCGTGGTGCAAGACGCGGACCGCCTCGACTCCATCGGCGCCGTCGGGGTGGCACGGTGCCTCATGTTGTCGGCAGAGATGAAGCGTCCGCTCTACGCTTTGCCGGACCCGTGGTGCGAACAGCGGTCCGCGGATGACAGCCTCTCTGCGGTGGACCACTTCCACACGAAATTGCTGCACCTGGCGCCTACCTTTCGTACGCGCGCAGGGCGTGCCGAGGCTGAGCGGCGCACGGCGTTCCTCCGGAGCTTCCTGTCGCAGTTGGCGCACGAAACCGGTCTTGGCATAGGCGGGGCCGTACGGGATTTGCAAACATGACCACCAGTCATTCCGCGGCAGGCAGTTCTGCTTGGGCCTTGGCCCAATTGAATATCTCGAAGTTGCTGGAACCGGTGGATTCGCCGCGATTGGCTTCGTTCGTGGAGCAGTTGGCGCACGTGAATGCCCTGGCGGAAGCGGCACCCGGGTTCCTGTGGCGCGACAAGGACGAGTTGGGTGACAGCAATTTGTCGACCCGTCCGTTCGGCGATGACGTTCTAGTCAATCTCAGCTTGTGGCGCGACATCGATACGCTCGCGGCCTTTGTTTATCGCAGCTTCCATGGGCAGATGGTGCGGCGTCGCGATGAGTGGTTCCATCCGCCAGTGGAGCCCATGGTGGTTTTGTGGTGGGTGCCTACAGGGCACATCCCGACCACTGCCGAAGCAGCGGAGCGGCTTGCCGTGCTGCGCAGCCAAGGCGCCACGGCGGCAGCATTCACCTTGCGTCAACGTTTTTCTCCTCCAGTTCCTGAAGCAGGCACGCCATGAGCCAAGACTCGCCGGAAAATTCCGGAGCCAACGCGCCCGGCACTCGCCTCAACAAGTGGCTCGCCGAAACGGGCGTCTGTTCGCGTCGCGAAGCGGATGCCTGGATTGCCGCGGGGCGCATTGGCGTGAACGGTCAGTCGGCCTCGCTTGGCACCAAGGTGTTGCCGGGCGACGAAGTCACCGTGGACGGCTTGCCGGCGCAGGCCGCTCGTCGCAAGGTCTACCTCGCCCTGCACAAGCCGGTTGGTGTGGAATGCACGACGGACCGCCGCGTGGCCGGCAATATCGTCGATTTCGTGGGGCACGCGGAGCGCGTGTTTCCGGTGGGGCGGCTCGACAAGGATTCCGAGGGTCTCATCCTGCTCACCAACGATGGGGATATCGTCAACGCATTGCTGCGCGCCGAGCACGGTCACGAGAAGGAATATCTCGTCGAGGTGGACCGCCCGGTCACCCCGGCTTTTCTGGCGGGCTTGTCGCAGGGTGTCCCAATTCTCGACACCATGACCTTGCCCTGCCGGACGTGGGTCGTTGGCAAGAATGCCTTTGGCATCGTGCTGACGCAGGGCCTGAATCGCCAGATTCGGCGGATGTGCGAATACTTCGGTTACACGGTCCGCCGACTGCGTCGGGTGCGTATCGTGAATGTGGAACTGGGCGCGTTGCCTTCCGGACGTTGGCGCGAACTGACTCCCGCCGAATTGGCCGGGTTGTTGCCTGACCGTTTCGCAGCGCCGGTCGTTCGTGAGCGCGCGCCGGCGGCAATCTCGGGGCAACCGGTACGCCCGCTACTCAAGACTCGAAAAAGCCCATCTTCACCCCGGCGAGGCTGATCACGTCATTGTCGCGCAGGCGGTGTGCCTGGGCGCCGATGGAGTTGCCATTCACCAGCGGGAAGCCATTGGGGGCGCTGCCTTCCACGTGCACCAGATAGTGGGCATCCGCGCGCCGCGTGATGGCGGCCACCTGCACGCCGGGTCGTCCGAGCGTGGTCAACACCTTCGTCAGTTCCATCTCCCTGCCTGCGAACGGACCTGAAAGCACCTGCACCCGTGCATTGCGATGGTGTGGCACTGCGACAGCGGAAGTCGGGGGCGTTGGCGAGGAGGGCGCGGCCATGGCGGGTGCCAGAGCGGGCGGGTTGGCGGGCCGCACGGCCAGGCTAGGCAGGCGGTCGTCCGTGGCGTCGTTCGCCTGGATGACGAGCGTCTTCGCGAAGTCGTCGCTGCCGTCGCCTTCTACCTGACTGTCCACGAAGCGCAGTTGGTGGTGTCCGACGGTAATGACGTCGCCGTGCTGGAGCGCATGCTTCTTGATCAGCTTGCCATTGACGTAAGTGCCGTTGGTGGAGTTCAAATCCTCGAGAAACGAGTCGTTGAGGATGTTGATGATCAGTGCGTGATGTCCGCTGACGGCAGCGTTGTCGATGCGCACGTCGTTGTCCGGCAGACGGCCGACCGTGTAGCGCTCCTTGCTCATGTTGTATTCGGCCAGGGCCTGGCCTTCGAGCGTCAGAATCAGTCGTGCCATGAGCTTGCTTCCATTGCTTCCATTGCTTCAGCGCATCCAGTCACGGAGGCGTTCGACGAGGGTCTTGCGTGCCGGAAAGGCTTCGACGACGCGAATCAGCATCACCGAGATGTTGTCGCGTCCGCCCTGTTCATTGGCCAGCTTCACCAGTTGGCGTCCCGCCACGGCGAGGTCATGGCCGAAGGTTTGCAGCGTGAGTTGCATGTCTTCGTCGGCCACCATGTCGGACAGGCCGTCGGAGCAGAGCAGCAGGCAGTCGCCTGGCTCAGCCGGAATGTCCTGCACATCCACTTCGACGGTCGGGTCCACGCCGAGTGCGCGGGTGACGTAGTTCTTGTTCGTGCTGCGCGCGGCTTCTTCCGGAGTGTAGAAACCCCGTGCCACGAGTTCTTGCAGCAGACTATGGTCTTGCGTGATTTGAGTGAACCGGTCGCCGCGCAAGCGGTAGACGCGGGAGTCCCCGACATGGGCAACGCTCACCCGGTTGTCGTGGAACAAGCAGGCCACTACCGTGGTTCCCATGCCTTCGCACTGCACCTGGGTCTTCGATGTCTGGTGGATGAGTTTGTTGGCGCGCAATACCGCGTCGCGCAGGATGATGGCGGGCCGAGACTTGCCCGTGGCGCTGTCGGGCAGTTCCAGTGACTGCACGCTGCAGGCGTCACGCACCAGACCCATGACGGTCTTCACCGCGATGCCGCTCGCGACCTCGCCGGCGTTGTAGCCGCCCATGCCGTCAGCAAGGACGTACAGGCCCGTTTCCGGGTCCGAACCGATGGAGTCCTCGTTGTGGTCGCGCACCCGGCCGGTATCGGTCTGGGCGTAGGACAGCAGGCGGTTGCGCAGTGCAGCGGCGACCAAGGCAAGGCGGTTGTCAGCCATGGGGGTTCACCGTTTCCACCGCAGCGGTTCTTTCGGCAAGCAGGGCCACGCAATGGCGCAGTGCGTCGGCCATTTCATTGCCGGTCTGGAAACGCCGGGCAGGGTCTTTCTCGAGAGCGTGGTCCACGACGAGCGCCGCCGCCGGAGGTAGGTCAGGGCGCAGCGTTTCCAGCGGCGGATGGGCGGCGTTTGCAATCTTGTCCATCAAGGCGGTCATGGAATCGGCGCGGAAGGGCAACTGGCCGGTCAGCAGTTGGAACAGGGTGATGCCAAGCGAGAACAAGTCCGAAGTTCCCTGCAGTGGCTTGCCCTCGAGTTGTTCCGGTGACATGAACGACGGCGTGCCAAGCACGACGCCGGTGCGGGTGGAAGCGCTGTTGGTGACGCGTGCGATGCCGAAGTCCGTGATCTTCGTGCTGCCTGTGGCGGCATCGTAAATGATGTTGCCTGGCTTGATGTCCCGATGGATGACGCCTTGGGTATGCGCGTAATCCAGGCCTTCTGCCACCCGCGCCACCACCTCGAACACGTCGGCATCGGGCAGGCGGCGATCGGGGGACGTGAAGTCGCCCAGCGTGCGGCCACTCAGGAATTCCATGGCGATGTAGGCGATTCCGCGGTCTTCGCCGGCGTCATACACCGTGACGATTCGCGGGTGTGCGAGCCGTCCAGCCATTTCCGCCTCGCGAAAGAAACGAGACTTCAGGTCGTTGCTGTCGCTGTCGTTCGCTTCGTCGGACAAGGGGATGGCCTTGAGGGCGACGACGCGGTTGATCTGGGGGTCACGAGCGACGTACACCGTGCCCATGGCACCGCGCCCCAATTCGCGATCGAGTTCGTAACGACCCAGGCGCGGCTTCGGGGGGCGCTTGATGCGGCCCAGCAGCAGGTCGGCTACGTCGGTCGTCGCCGGGTCTACCATGCGGGAGTTCAGTTGTTCGGAAATGGCGCGCAGGGAAGTGCTTCCCTGTTGGCCAGGCGGGGCAGCCACGGGCTTCAAGGTGCGTTGCACGCTTCCACCGGCGGAAGGCAAAGGCTGCGGTGCCTCGCGCTGCAGCGTCGGGGCCGGCAGCTTTTGGGTGCTGAGCGCCACGGTAGCGGGCGCAGCGCCGCTGCCTTCCGCCGCGATGGGTTTCACCGACTCCACTCCGGGCAGACCGCGTCCCGGAACATGGTCGTTTGGCAATTCGAGGCCCAGGCGGCTCGAGCGTGCGGCTTCCGCTGCCGCGGTGCTGGTGGCGCGGGGCATGGGGGCCACGGGACTGGAAGGCGTATTCGGCTTGCGGGGAACTGGCGTGGGGCGGGTGTCGCCCTGACGGCGTTGCTGGTTGAACGGTGCTCCGTCGGCCGCCAGAATGCTCTCCGCCACCGGGCGGTCCGGAGCGCGTATCCGCCAGACCCAGGGTGCTAGTACTGCCAGCGCCACTACCGCGGACATGAGCGGCGCGACGGTATTGTGTTCTGCCAACAACCAGAGTTCGAGGCCCGTGAGGCCGACGGCCAGCCCCGCACCGGCCGCAATGCGTCCACCGGTGGGCAGGCTGGGACAGGCCAGTGCCACGAACGCGATGATGCCAAGCCACAAGGCAATGGCCAGCAGCACGCCCCACAGGGGCTCCAGCATGTAGTCCCCTGCCAGCAGGCTGGCGATGCGTAGCGCCGTACCGTCGCAGCGAGAGAGGTGACGGCCGGCCGGGACCGATTCCGTGGGTGAACGTGGGCACACCACGACCACTTTGCCGCGTACGTCGACGGGTACCGCGTTGCCGTTCAGCCAGGCAGCCACGGTCGTGCGATTCAACGCTGCAGACGCGCCGTAGCGAGGCAACCAGGTGGCGTCTCCAGCCAGCGGCAGGTGGTTTGCACCGCTGCCCACCAGCGACTCACCGCCCGTCAGGCTGTCCGGCGAGACGCCCTTGGCGAGCAACCAAGCGGCGAGCGGGACGGAGGGTACCGGTCCGCTCGGAGTTTCGAAGTAGAGGGCTTCGTGGCGCCTCACGCCGTCTGCGTCGATGTGCGCGGGCGGCAGGGCAGCGGCGATGGCGACTTCACCGAAGCGAGCCAGAGGCGCATCGACGTCCGGCAGGGACGGCGCGTCCACGGCGTCCAGTCCGGGCAACACGCGGAGGGTAGTGGCGTCCGCAGTGCCGTCTGCCGCCAAGTGACCGGCATCACGCGCGGTGGCGACCACCACTGCGCGGCCCGATTGCCGCAGCGTTTGTTCCAGCAAGGCGTCGTGGTCGAGTTCCTGTGCCCAATTGCGCAGTCGGTTTGCCAAGGCAGGGTCGCGGTTGGCGCCCAGTGCGTCGAGCATGCCGCGTACCTGCGCGAGGTCACGCGGCGCTTCCGGCGTTTCCAGCGGTACCTGAAGGACGACGGCAGCCGCGCCGGCGTTCACCAGGCGCCCGTGCAACCGGGCAAGGTCGCCGCGCGTCATGCCATTGGTGCCGGGAACGGTCACCACGCGGACACTGTCCACCGAGGCTGTCTTGCCACGCTGGGTCAGGTCGGCAAGCAGGCCGTCCAGTGTCGCAGGCACCACGGCACCCACCGTTCCCAGCAATACGGCGAGCGCGCCGGCAGCTGCGGTGGCGGCGACCAGACGGCGGAATGGCGTACTGCGGGCGAAAAGGCTGGCGAAGTCCAAGGCGTCAACCGCACGGGTCCCGGGGGGACGATGGGTGAAGTATAGGGAGTGCCGCGGCACCACAACGTGCCGCACTTCTCATTGATGCACCATAATCTGTCTGGTCCCCGTCCGGGGACGGTCAGTCGGGGCGGTGGGTCATGGCGCGAGAGAAAGGTACGGCAGCCCGCGGGCGCACCGTCTATGTCTGCGGACACTGCGGAGATGAGTCGCCCAAATGGCAGGGCCAATGCCCGGCCTGCGGCGAATGGAACACGCTCACCGCGCTGCATGGCGTGGGGACGGCAGACCGCGCTGGTGGTCGTGGGGGACGCGCCGAGGCTCTCGTTCGCGGTCGCGGCGCCGCGGCGGCTGGCAGCGTGCCCAGCGTGCTTTCCGGGGCGACGGATGGCGAGGCGGAGCGCTTGCCCACGGGCCTCGGCGAGTTCGATCGGGTACTGGGCGGTGGCCTCGTCGTCGGGTCCGTCACTCTCATCGGCGGTGATCCCGGCATCGGCAAGTCAACGCTGTTGCTGCAAGCGGCCGCTTCGCTGTCGGTGGTGGCCCCGACGCTCTACGCGACGGGCGAGGAATCCTTGCGGCAGGTGGGCCTGCGGGCCCGGCGCCTGGGTTTGAACCCCGACCGACTGCAATTGCTGGCCGAGACTGGCGTGGAACAGGTCATAGCGGCGGCGGCAGACAGTGGCGCCCGGGTGCTGGTGGTGGACTCCATCCAGACGATGGTGGCCGAAGCCGTGGACAGTAGTCCCGGGTCCGTCACGCAGTTGCGCGAAAGTGCCGCCATGCTCGTGCACTTCGCCAAGGCTACCGGTACGGCCGTGCTCATGATTGGTCACGTCACCAAGGAAGGCACCATTGCCGGCCCGCGCATCCTCGAGCACATGGTGGATACGGTGCTCTACTTCGAAAGTGATTCGGGTA
>JBEGRA010000208.1:0-11186 GCA_041180705.1 Pseudomonadota bacterium
AGCCAATGGCAATGGACTGCCAGCCCCTGCTCGCGCAGGGCGCTGTTCACCAGGGTGGCCGCCTCTTCCTGACGGGCGAACACCAGCAGCGGAATGGCAACGGCGTCAATCATGCGGGGCAGGAGCATCCAATGGATATCGGCAGCTAACCCGTGGAGTCTAGCACTGGCGTTTTCGATGCCGCTCCCGGGATTTCCCTGACGAGACGCGGTACGAGGTAGCCAGGCAGGCGGGCGAGCAGGGCGGCGTGCAGTTGCAGCGCCTCTGCGTCGGGTACCGCGAAGTGAGCTGCGCCGCGCACCGGGTCGAGCTGGTGCAGGTAGTAAGGCAGTACGCCGGCTGCGAAGCCGGTCTCCGCCAGCGCCATCTGTGCCGCCACACTGTCGTTCACGCCGCGCAGCAGCACGGCCTGATTCAACAGGGTGACGCCGGCTGCCCGCAGGCGCCCGCAGGCTTCCTGCAGGGCGGGACTGAACTCCCGGGCGTGGTTGGCGTGCAGCACCATCACCACCGGCAACGGAAAGCGCTCCAGCCAGCCCAGCAGCGCCGCGTCCACGCGCGAGGGCAGCACGACGGGCGTACGAGTGTGCAAGCGCAGGCGCCGCAATTGCGGCAGGGTGGCCAGTTCCAGGGCAAGCCGCTCCAACTTGCTGTCGGCCAGGGCCAGGGGGTCGCCCCCGCTCAGGATGACCTCGGTGGCGCCTGGGTCTGCCCGGAGCGCTTCGAGGGCTGGTCGCCAGCCCGCCGCAGCGGCGTTCTCTTCCGCGTACGGGAATTCACGGCGGAAGCAGTAGCGGCAGTGTACGGCGCAGGCGCCGGTGGTTACGAGTAGTCGGCGCCCGTCGTACTTGTGCAGCAGGCCGGGCCCGGCGAGCACGTCAAGGTCACCGACCGGGTCCGCCACGTAGCCGGGGATTTCCAGCAGTTCATCGGCCACCGGGAGTACCTGCCGTAGCAGCGGATCGGCGGCGTTGCCTTTCTCCATGAGCGCCACATAGGCCTGGGGTACGCGCAGCCGGAAACGGGTCGCCGCCGCCTGCAGTTGGGCCAGGGCAGGCCGCTCGGGGACGGGCAGATCCAACGCGGCAAGCAGATGTTCCGGGGCCGTGAAGGCGGCGGCCAGTTCGTCCTGCCAGCGGGCGGGGTGGTCGGTTCGGGCTTGGGCGGGTATCATAGGCGGCTGATTATTCCACGGCTGCCTGCCGGGCGGCCCCCAATCCGGGTGCACCATGTCCTCCTACAGCACTAACGAATTCAAGGTCGGCCTCAAGATCCTCCTCGAGGGCGAGCCGTATGCCATCGTCGAAAACGAGATGGTCAAGCCGGGCAAGGGCCAGGCCTTCAGCCGCGTGAAGGTGCGCAACCTCAAGTCGGGTCGCGTCACGGAACGCACCTGGAAGAGCGGCGACAGCGTCGAAGGCGCGGACGTCGTCGACGTCGACATGCAGTTCCTGTACCGCGAAGGCGACTTCTGGACCTTCATGGTCCCGGATAACTACGAGCAGTACACCGCCGGCAAGTCGGCCATGGGCGAAGCTGCCCAGTGGCTGAAGGACGGCGTCGAGTGCCAGGTCACCCTGTGGAACGGCGAGCCGCTCACCGTGCAGGCCCCGGCCCACGTGGAACTGAAGATCGTCGAGACGGACCCGGGCGTCCGCGGCGACACCGTCACCGGTGGCCAGAAGCCGGCCAAGCTGGAAACGGGCGCCACCGTGCGCGTGCCGCTGTTCATCAACGAAGGCGAAATCATCCGTTGCGATACGCGCACGGGTGAATACATCTCGCGCGCCAAGTAAGGTTAGCGAGCGGTGTGGGAGGCAGCTAGCTCTCGACCCCTTGTGTGGGAGGGAGCTTGCTCCCGACCTGAAGAGTCGCGAGCATTGTGGGAGGGAGCTTGCTCCCGACAGGAAGAGTCGCGAGCAAGCTCGCTCCCACAATGGATTAGGTCGCGAGCAAGCTCGCTCCTACAATAGTGGCGCCCAATCGGTGGCGGTGCTGAACAGCGCCGCCACCTGCTCCAGCCCTGCTGCGTCTGCGGCATCGAACCGGCCCGGTTCGGGGCTGTCGAGGTCCAGCACGCCCACCACGCGGCCCGCGTGCATCAGCGGCACCACCACTTCCGAACGTGAGGCGGCATCGCAGGCGATGTGGCCGGGAAATTCGTGCACGTCCGGCACCACTTGCGTCGTGCCACTCGCTGCCGCCGTCCCGCAAACCCCACGCCCCAGCGCAATGCGCACGCAGGCCGGCTTGCCCTGAAACGGGCCCACCACCAGTTCGCCGCCCCGCAGGAAATAGAACCCCACCCAGTTCAGCTGCGGCAGCGTGTGCCACAGCAGCGCACTGGCATTGGCTGCATTGGCCACCCAGTCGCGTTCACCGTGCAGCAGTCCTTCCAGTTGCTGCAGCAGTTGGCGGTAGAGCTCGGGCTTGTCGGTGGCATCCACGGGGGTGAGGGTGAAGCTCATGGGCAGTTCCGTTCAGGCGTGGTCGTAGGGGAAGGCGAGCACTTCGCGAATGTCGCGCGTACCGGCGGCGAGCATGGCCACGCGGTCGAAGCCCACCGCCACGCCACTGCAGGGCGGCAAGCCATGTTCCAGCGCCGCCAGGAACCGCTCATCCATGGCCGGGACGGGCAAACCCGCGGCCGAGCGTCGCGCAGCATCCCGTTCGAAGCGTTCGCGTTGTTCGGCGGCGTCCGTCAGTTCCTCGAAGCCATTGCACAGCTCGAGACCATCCACATAGGCTTCCACGCGGGCCGCCACCGGCGTGCCATCGGCCGCCGGGCGCAAGCGCGCCAGTGCGGCTTGCGAAGCCGGCCAGTCGACGAGATAAGTGATTTCACCGCGGCCGAGACACGGCGCCACCACCACGCCGAGCAGCAGGTCCAGCACGGTGTCGCGGTCCTGCAGGCCCGCGGGCAGCGTGCCGAGGTGCAGTTCGGCAGCGGCGAGCAACTGCTCCAGTGTGGCCTGCTGCGAATCCACGTCCGCGTGCTCCAGGAACGCTTCGCGATGCGTCATGACGCGCGCGGGGCCGAGCGGCGCGCCTTGCGCTGCGCGCGGTGCGGCGAGGCAGCGGCGGAGCAAGGCGTCGATATCCGCTACCAGTGCCTCAAGGTTGAAGCCCACACGGTACCACTCCAGCAACGTGAACTCCACGTTGTGCCGGTGCGAGAGTTCTTCGCCGCGGAACACGCGGGCGGCTTGCCAGATGTCGCCGCTGCCCGCGGCCAGCAAGCGCTTCATGTGGTACTCGGGCGAGGTGTGCAGGTAGCGCGGGGCACCCATCCCGTGCACTTCGAGCGAAGCCAGGTGCACGTCGGTGACAGCAGCGGCCGCCAACGCCGGGGTTTCCACCTCCAGCACGCCCTGTTCGCGGAAATACGCGCGCACCGTTTCCAGCAGGCCCGCGCGCAGGCGCAGTGCTTCCAGGCTGGCGGTCGGGCGCCAGTCCGTCATGCGGTGCCAAGCGTGGCGATGCGCTCGCCGAGACGCAGCGGCTGGCCGGCCACCAGGCTGGCTTCCCACTCGGCCATGCCGGGCGGCAGGAGCAGGATGACGGTGGAGCCCATGTTGAAGCGGCCCATCTCTTCGCCCTTGGCGAGGGTGGGAGCAGGGGAGGGAAGCGGCAGCGGCGTGGGGAACTGCGGGCGCGGATTGGCGGGCGTGACTTCGCCGCCTTGCCACACCACCGACACGCTGCCCACGAACAAGGCACCCACCAGCACCATGGCGAGCGGGCCATGAGCGGTGTCGAACAAGCACACCACGCGTTCATTGCGCGCAAACAGGCCCGGCACGTTTTCGGCAGTCACCTGGTTCACGCTGAACAGCGCGCCCGGCACATGCACGGCTTCGCGCAGCGTGCCGGCCACGGGCATGTGGATGCGATGGTAGTTGAACGGCGCAAGGTAGATGGTGGTGAAGCGGCCGCCGCGAAAGGGTTCGGCGCGCGCGGCAGAGCCGAGCAGCGCTTCGGCCGAATAGCTGTGGCCCTTCGCCTGCAGCAGGTGGCCTTCTTCGATGGCGCCGGCCTGGCTGACGCGACCGTCCACCGGGCTGACCAGAGCTGAACCGGCCGCATCGATGGGACGGGCGCCGGCGCGGAGGGCGCGCGTGAAGAAGTCGTTGAACGACGCGTACTGCTCGGGCTGCGTGCGCTCCGCCTCGGTCATGTCCACCTGCGGGTAAAGCTTCAGGAAACCCTTGATGAGCGCATTGCGCACCACGCCATTGCTCACCCGCGCCAGCCAATGGATGAACGCAGTGGCGAGGTGCTGCGGCAGCACGTACTGCAGCGCGATGAACAAGCGGTCCGCCACGCTGGGCGTGGCGATGGCTTCGGGCAGGCGCGGCGGGGTCATGGTTGTGCTCCGGCAATGAGGCGGTAGTCATGGGCGATATTGGTGGCCGTCAGCGGTGCCGTGAGCAGGCCGCGCACGCGCCCTTGCGGGTCGAACACGAACACGGCGGAGGTGTGGTCCACCATGTAGTTGCCGCTTTCGTCCGGGGCACCACGCATCACTGCCACGCCAACGGCCGCAGCGAGTTCATCGATGGCGGCTTCGCTGCCGGAATAGCCTTCGAACGCCGGGTTGAAACCACGGACGTAGTTGGATACCACCTCGGGCGTGTCGCGGCGCGGGTCGATGCTGATGAGCGTCATGACCGGCATGGGAACTGCTGCGGCTGGCGCCGACGGAGCCTCCCCCGAAGCGGTGGCTGGTGTCTGGGCGAGCTCCCGGGCGACGTGGTCCAGCGTTTTCATGGCGCCGGGGCATACTTCGGGGCAGTGCGTGAAGCCGAAAAACACCAAGCGCCACTGGCCTGCAAGCAGCTGATTCGCCGGGCCATGCCGACCATCGCCGGTGGCCAGTTCCACGGCGGGCAGGGCACGCGGTTCCGCGTAGACAGCGGCGGAACGGTACTCGGGCGGCGGGGGCGGTGTCTGCAGCCAGCGATGGGCGGCGAAGACGCCGAGGCCCGCAGCCACGCCCAGCACGGCCACGATGAGTGTTCGCGAGAGGGAAGTATTCGTTTGCATATGTTCATTATCCCATGCAGGGGGTAGCCACCGCCCTGTAAAATGCGGGGGATGCCCTACCCGAGTTGTCACTGATGTCCGTCGACGCTGCCCTGCCGGGCATTGCGCCCGACGCGCGGTCGCGGGCCCCGTTGGCCCTGCCGGCCGCCGTGAACACCGTGCAGCAGGCCATCGCCTGGGCAGCGGAGGTGCTGGCAAGCCACGACCTCTGTTACGGCCACGGTACCGACAATGCCTATGACGACGCCGCGGCGTTGTTGTTCCATGCCGGCGGCTATGCGCACGAAGATGCTGCTGCGGTGTACCCGACGGCGCTGCCGCCGGCTGCCGCGGCCACGTTCCTCGCCCTGCTGGAGCGTCGCGTGAGTGAACGGCTGCCCTCGGCTTACCTCACCGGCCGCACTTGGTTCGCCGGTCTGGAAATGCGCTGCGGGCCCGGCGTGCTGGTGCCGCGCTCGCCGCTGGCAGAGCTCATCGTCGAGCGTTTCCACCCGCTGCTGGACGCTTCCCGCCTGCAGCGCATCGTCGATATCGGCACCGGGTCCGGCTGCATCGCCATCGCTTGCGCGCACTACCTGCCCCATGCGCAGGTGGATGCCGCGGACATTTCCCCCGCAGCGCTGGAGCGCGCGGCGGAAAACATCGCTTTGCACGGCCTCCAGAACCGCGTGCGTCCGGTCCTGTCGGACCACTATGCCGGTCTCGGTGGCCAGCGCTACGACCTCATCATCTCCAATCCCCCGTATGTGCCGGCGGCCGAAGCCGCCAGCCTGCCCGCGGAATACCTGCACGAGCCGGCCATCGGGCTGGCTTCGGGTGCCGACGGCCTCGACTCCGCGCGCGCACTGCTCGCCGGCGCCGTGGACCACCTGAACCCGGGTGGCGCGCTGCTGGTGGAAGTGGGGGACAGCGACGAGGCCGTGGCGGCTGCCTGGCCGGAACTGCCGTTCCTGTGGCTCGAGTTCGAGCACGGTGGCGGTGGCGTGTTTCTCATCACCCGCGAGGAATTGCTCGCGGCGCAAGCGCGGAAGTCTTCATGAGCGGCAATACGTTCGGCACCCTGTTCACCGTTACCACCTTCGGCGAAAGCCACGGCCCGGCGCTGGGCGCCATCGTCGATGGCTGTCCGCCGGGGCTGGAGCTTTCCGCGGCAGACCTCATGCCGGACATCGAGCGGCGTCGCTCGGGCACCTCGCACTTCACCAGCCAGCGCAAGGAACCGGACGAGGTGCGCATCCTCTCCGGCGTCTTCGAAGGTCGCACCACCGGCACGTCCATTGGCCTGCTGGTGGAGAACACCGACCAGCGTTCGCGCGACTACGAAAAGATCAAGGACCGTTTCCGCCCCGGCCACGCGGACTACACCTACCAGCAGAAGTACGGCTTCCGCGACTACCGCGGCGGTGGGCGCTCTTCAGCCCGTGAAACCGTCATGCGCGTGGCTGCTGGCGGCATTGCCCGCAAATACCTGCGCGAGCGGCTCGGCATCGAAATCTTCGGCTACCTCTCGGCCATCGGTCCGCTGGACCTGGCCCCCGTGGACCCGCCTTCGGCCTACGACAACCCGTTCTTCTGTCCGGACCCTTCGCGCATCGCGGAGCTCGAGCAACTGATGTGGGACGTGCGCAAGGCTGGCGATTCGCTTGGCGCGCGCGTCACGGTCGTCGCCCGCGGCGTGCCGCCGGGCCTCGGCGAGCCCGTGTTCGACCGGCTCGACGCGGACCTCGCGCACGCCATGATGGGCATCAATGCCGTGAAGGGCGTGGAGATCGGTGACGGTTTCGCCACCGTGCGCCAGCGTGGCAGCGAACACCGCGATGAACTGACGCCCACCGGCTTCGCCACGAACCATGCGGGCGGCATCCTCGGCGGCATCAGCAGCGGGCAAGACATCGTGGTGCACATGGCCCTGAAGCCCACGTCCAGCATTCAGGTGCCCGGCAACACCATCAATCTCGCCGGTGAACCGGTGGATGTGGTCACCACCGGTCGCCACGACCCGTGCGTGGGCCTGCGTGCCACGCCCATCGCGGAAGCCATGCTCGCGTTGGTGCTCATGGACCACTACCTGCGTCATCGCGCGCAGAACGCCGACGTGGTGAGCAGCACGCCCGTGCTGCCGGGCCGCTCGGCACCCTGATGCCACAGGCGCAGTCTGCGCTGCGCCCCGCTGCCCACCGCTCGGCTCTGGCGGTCGGCTATTTCGCGTATTTCTGCGTGGTGGGCGTGTTCACGCCCTACATCAGTCTGTGGCTGGCGGCGCAAGGCCATGGGGCGCTCGTCATCGGGCAACTGCTGGCGCTTGCCTCGGCGCTGCGCATCTTCGGGCCCTTCGCGGTGGCTTGGCTCTTCGACCACGTGCCCTCGCGGCGCCGCTGGTTCGTGGCGGCGGCAGTCGTGGCCACGCTCACCTGGGCCTTGGTGGCGGCCTGGCCGCTGGCCAATGGCGGTGCGGCTCCGGTGCTGGGGTTGCTGGCGGTGGTGTTCGCGCTCTACAGCCTGTCGTTCAACTCGCTCATGTCCGCGTATGACGCGTTCGTGCTGGACTGCCTCGGCAAGGCTCAGCGCGACTATGGCAGGCTCCGCTGGTGGGGTTCGGCGGGGTTCATTTTCAGCAGCGCGCTGGTTGGCCAGTGGGTGGCGGTATCCGGCCCCGGCGTCGTGCTGTGGGGTTTGCTGCTCGGGGGCGTGGTCACGGTGCTGGCTTTCCTGCGTCTGCCACAGGATCCGCCACGCACGGCAGCGCCGGCGCCGGCCGGCGCTGTGGCGGCAGCGCTGCGCCAGCCTCTGGTCTGGGTGTTCGTCGGGGTCGGCTTCCTGCAGCAGGCGGGATTCGGCGCCTACTACACGTTCTTTTCGCTCTACCTGCAGCAGCACGGCTATGGTTCGCGGCACATCGGGCTGCTTTGGGCCTGGGGCGTGGTGGCGGAAATCGCGGTGTTCCTCGCCGGTCCCTGGCTCGTGGCGCGCTTGCGGTTGCGCACGCTGCTGCAGTTGGCCCTGCTGGGCACGGCGTTGCGCTGGGTGCTGCTGGCCGTGGCCGTCGACCACGTCGCGGTCACTTGGCTGGCGCAAACGCTGCACTTGGCCGGCTTCGGGCTGTTCCACACCGTCGGGGTGCTGCTGCTGCCGCGCCTGTTGCCGCCTGGGGCAGCGGCCCGCGCGCAAGCGCTCTCGGGTAGCTTGGCGTGGGGGCTCGGCGGCATGGCCGGCAGCCTGTTCGCCGCCGCCGTCTGGAATGGTGCCGGGCCATCTGCGGCATTCCAGGCCAGTGCTGCGTTGGCCGTCGGTGCCGCGGCGCTCGCCTGGATTGGCCTGCGCGGTGCGTTCATGGAACGCATCGACCCGGCGCATTGAAATCTCCCCTTGAACCTTGGCCTCGCCAACGCCACTGTGCCTGTCTCCCCGTTGAAGGAATGCTCATGACCACGTCTACCGCTCCTACTCCTGTCCGCGTCGCCCTGCTGGGTGCGGCGGGTCTTGCCGGCGAGGCGGTGGTCCGCGCCCTCGAAGAGCGCCAGTTCCCCGTCGCGGAACTCACGCTGCTGGGTGGCGGCAAAGCCCTGGGGCGTACCTTCGAGTTCCGCGGGGAGGAGGTAGGTGTCACGGAACTCAACGGTTTCGACTTCAGCAGCGTGGACCTCGTCATCAGCCTCGCCAGTGCCAAAGTGTCTGCCGAGTGGCTGCCCCAGGCCCGCGATGCCGGCTGTGCCGTCATCGACGCCAGCCCGGCTTCCCGCGGCCAGCCCGGTGTGCCGCTGGTGGTGCCTGGCGTGAACGATGCCGCTCTGCTCACCTCGGCCGGTCGCAGCCACCCGTGGGTAGCGGTGGGCAGCGCCTATGCCGGGCCGCTGGCGCAGGTGCTGGGGCGCTTGAAGGGGCTGGGGCAACTGCAGTCCGTGGACACCACGGTTCTCGCCGCAGTCTCCGGGGCAGGGCGCGGCGCGGTGGAAGAGCTGGCTTCGCAGACGGCGCGCATGCTGAATGGCATGGACGCCGGCACGGCGCGGCTGTTGCCGCGGCGCATGGCGTTCAACGTGTTTCCGGAAGTGGAGCCGTTGGACGAGGACGGCGTGGCGGCCCCTGAACAACAGCTGGTGGGTGAACTGCAGACGCTGCTGGGTCTGCCGGCGCTCGCGGTCCATGCCACCTGCGTGCGCGTGCCGGTGTTCTTCGGTCACAGCTGGGTGGTGCGCACGCGGTTCGCGGCGCCCGTTTCCGCGGCGGCGGCCGCGGAAGCCTTGGCAGGCCTGGAGGGTCTGGTGCTCCCGGCGGACCCGGTTACCGGATATCCGACACCCGTCACGGAGGCGGCGGATGACAATGGGCTATACCTTGGGCGGCTCCGTGCCGATACCCAGACGGTAGGGGCACTGGATTTCTGGTTGGTGGCGGACAACGTCCGCGCCGGCGTGGCGGTTCCCTGCGTACGAGTGGCGGAGGCCATGCTGGCGTATCGGTGGTAGGCTTATACACATGATGCTGCAAATTCCGCGACGGCTATGGCTGGCGCTCGCGCTGTTCCCCGGGTCTGCGTTCGCACTCGGGTTGGGCGAAGTTCGCCATGTCTCTGCCCTGAATCAACCGCTGTCGGCAGAAATTCCCATTCTGTCGGCGTCGCCGGACGAACTCGCGTCCCTGCACGCCGGCATCGCCTCGCGCGAGGAATTTGCACGGCTCGGCCTGGACCGGCCCGGCTTCGTCGGCGCGGTGTCGGTGAAGGTCGGCAAGGGCGCCAACGGCGAACCCGTGCTGTGGCTGCGTTCCAGCGAAGGCATCCGCGAACCTTTCGTCACCCTGGTGGTGGAGGCGGGCTGGAACCGTGGCCGCCTGCTGCGCGAATACACGCTCCTGCTGGACCCGCCCGTTTACCGCGATGCGCCGGTCAAGGCGGCACCCGCGCCAGTGGCCTTGCCGGCGATTGCGGAGGCTCCTGTCCGCTCCGTGACGCCGGTGGCTCCTGCGGCTTCGTCGGCTTCGGCTGCATCCCCTGCACCGGCCTCCGCCGTGGCGGCGCCGGTCGGCAGCGCAGAGTTGGCACCGGGCGCTTCCTACCGCGTGCGCCCCAGCGACTCGGCCCTGCGCATCGCGCGGCGCCTGGGTGCCGCGGAACGCGGGCAGATCGACCAGACCATCCTCGCGCTCTACCAGCAGAACCCGGGTGCTTTCTCGGGCAATATCAATCGCTTGCGCGCCGGCGCCACGGTACGCCTGCCCACCTCCGATGAAGTGTTGGCCATTCCCGCCGCCGCCGCCACACGCGAAATAGTGGCGCAGTACAACGCCGCCCGCGCTGCCGCCGCGAACGCCGAAGCCAGCGCTGCCAGCGAGCCGACTGCTCCGCCGTCGCCGGCCCCGGTGGCGGCGAAGCCTGCCCCTGCTGCCGCTCCAGCTCCGGCCGCACGTTTGCGTCTGGTACCTCCGGGCACGGCTGCCGCTCCGGCCGCCCGCGCTCCCGCGCCTGCAGCCGCCGGTTCCGACCCGGCAGTCGTCGGGCGCTTGCAGCAACTGGAAGGTGAACTGCAGGAAGCGCGTCGCTTGCTGCAGCTGCAGAGTGACCAACTGGCGCGCCTGCAGCAGCAGGCCCAGGGGTCTGCTGCGCCCGCCACGCCGGCTCCCAAGCCTGCACCGGCGGCTGCCGCACCGGCTCCGGTGGAAGAAGAATCCTTCCTCGACGCTCTCGGCGGCTTGCCGACGCTGTTGCTGGGCGGGGCCTTCCTGCTGTTGGCAGGCGGCCTCGGTTATGGCTACGTGCGTCGCCGCCGCGATGCCGTCGGCGCGGATTTCGAGGTCGCGGAAGCGACCGCAGCCAGCGAAGATTTCTTCCAGCGCACGGGCAGCCTGCCTGCGCCGGTGCGCCCGCCCGCGGCGCACATGGAAGTCATGGAAAGCCCGGTGACGGAGCACGCCCCGCCGGTGGTGCGTCCGCGTCCGCCCACGCGGAATGCGGAAGACACCCTCAGCGGTGAGTCCGCCATCGACCTCGACAAGGCCGACGCCCTCACCGAGGCCAACTGGCATGTGGCCTATGGTCTCTACGACCAGGCCGCGGACACGCTGCGCCTGGCATTGCGTACCGAGCCCGGTCGCCGCGATCTGAAGGTGAAGCTCCTCGAAGTCTATTTCGTCTGGGGCAAGCC
>JBEGRA010000209.1:0-2940 GCA_041180705.1 Pseudomonadota bacterium
TCCCCGATCTCCATGTAAGTCATGATCGCCTGGCACAGGCGCTGCGTCCCTTCACCGGTCGCACCGGAGATACGGAACACCGGGCCCTTGAACCGCAGCCGCCGCACGATTTCGCGGCAGCGCTTGTCCGCCTCTTCGGGCGTCAGCAGGTCCGTCTTGTTCAGCACCAGCCAACGCTCGCGGGCAGCCAGACCGGCATCGAACTTCTTGAGCTCGGCAAAGATGGCGCGCGCATCCACCACCGGGTCCGCTTCCGGGTCCGGCGGGGCAATGTCCACCAGATGCAGCAGCACGCGCGTGCGCTGCAAATGCTTCAGGAACCGGATGCCAAGGCCCGCCCCTTCCGCCGCGCCCTCGATGAGGCCGGGGATGTCCGCCATGACGAAGCTGCGGGCGGTGCCCACGCTCACGACACCGAGGTTGGGGTGCAGCGTGGTGAACGGATAGTCCGCCACGCGCGGGCGGGCATTCGACACCGCGCGGATGAGGGTGCTCTTGCCGGCATTCGGCAAGCCCAGCAGGCCCACGTCGGCGATGACCTTCATCTCGAGGCGCAGTGTGCGCTTTTCACCCGGCAGACCGGTGCCGACCTTGCGGGGCGCGCGGTTCGTGCTGCTCTTGAAGCGCACATTGCCCCAGCCGCCCTTGCCGCCCTTGGCGACCAGCAGGACGTCACCCTCCTTGGACAAGTCACCCAGAACTTCCTGAGTGTCTTCGTCCGTCACGGTAGTGCCCACGGGCACCGTGACGTACAGGTCTTCACCCGCAGGGCCGGAGCAGTCGTTGGAGGTACCGGCCTCGCCGTTGCGGGCCTTGTAGGTCTTGGCGATACGGAAGTCCGCCAGCGTGTTCACGCCCTCGGCGGCGCGCAGGTAGACGTCGCCACCGTGACCGCCGTCACCGCCATCGGGGCCGCCGAAAGGGATGAATTTTTCGCGACGGAAACTGAGGCAGCCACGCCCACCGGCACCGGCCGACACTTTCACCAGGGCTTCGTCGACGAACTTCATTTTTCACAGGCTCCGGAAAGCAAAACCCCGGCCGAGGCCGGGGCTGTGCGGGGCAGCGAACTGCGTGGGGCTGCCTCAGGCAGCCAGCGGCTCGATGCTGACGAAGGTGCGCTGGTCGGCGCCCTTCTTCTGGAACGCCACCTTGCCCTCGATGAGCGCGAACAGGGTGTGGTCCGTGCCGACGCCGACATTGCGGCCGGCCTTGTAGAGGGTGCCGCGCTGGCGGATGAGGATGTTGCCGGCGAGCACGTGTTCGCCGCCGAACTTCTTCACGCCCAGACGCTTGCTGTGCGACTCGCGGCCGTTCTTGGTACTGCCGCCTGCCTTTTTATGTGCCATGGCTTGTTACACCTTCAAAACATGAAAACTGAAAAACCGGACCGCAGTCCCGGCGGCGCGCAGCCACCGGCCCCGCAGCGAAATCAGGCCGAAATGCCCGTCACCTTGATCAGCGTGTACTGCTGACGGTGGGTCTTTTCGCGCTTGTAGTGCTTGCGGCGACGGAACTTGACGATGACGACCTTGTCCGCCTTGCCGTGGGTTTCCACGGTGGCCGTGACCTTGGCGCCAGCGACGAGCGGCTTGCCGACCTTGATGTCGGCGCCAGCGCCCACGAGCAGAACCTGGTCGAACTCGACCGTGGCACCAGCCTCCGCCTCGAGCTTCTCGATGCGAACGACCGTACCCTCGCTGACGCGGTACTGCTTACCGCCCGTGTTGATGACCGCAAACATGTGCTTGAACCTTGGTGCGAAACTGTGACAAGAGACCAGCCCAAAGGGAAGGCCCCGGAAAGAGCCCGGAATTTTAATCGGAACAAGCCCTTGGGTCAAATGCGGACTAGCACGGGGTTGGGCTGCCGCCCCGGGGTTGTTAAGATGGGCGGGTGAACAGCGTCGCACCCCTCCCCATCCAGCAACCCGAGCCACAAGGAAGCGGCCCCGTGGACCCCGCCACCCTATTGGCGGCCATCCGTGCCCCGGTCCGGGAGGACCTGGCTGCGGTCGACCACGCCATCCGCACGGAATTAGCCTCCGACGTGGTGCTGGTCAACAGCATAGCCGAATACATCATCGGGGCCGGAGGCAAGCGCCTCCGCCCGCTGCTGGTGGTGCTGGCCGCCCGCGCCGCCGGGTACACCGGCAGCGACCACGCCAGCGCCGCGGCCCTGGTGGAATTCATTCACACCGCCACCCTGCTGCACGACGACGTGGTCGACGAAAGCAGCCAGCGCCGCGGCCGCGACACCGCCAACGAGGTCTTCGGCAGCACTGCCAGCGTGCTGGTTGGCGATTTCCTCTACAGCCGCGCCTTCCAGATGATGGTGAAGCTCGACCGGATGGCCGTCATGGCCATTCTGGCGGATGCCACCAACACCATCGCCGCGGGCGAAGTGCTGCAACTGATGAACCTGCGCGACCCGGACACCACGGAAGAGCGCTATTTCGAGGTCATCTACCGCAAGACCGCACGCCTCTTCGAAGCCGGTGGTGAAGTAGCTGCCGTGCTGGCCGGTGCCACACCGGAAATCCGGGAAGCCCTTGCCGCCTACGGCAAGCATCTGGGCAACGCCTTCCAGCTGGTGGACGACGCACTGGACTACCGCAGCGATGTGGGCGAGCGCGGCAAGAACCTCGGCGACGACCTTGCCGAAGGCAAGCCCACGCTGCCGCTCATCCACGCGCTGCGCCATGCCACCGCGGAACAGCAGGCGCTCATCCGGCAGGCCATCGAGTTCGGCGGGCTCGAGTACCTGGACGAAATCACCGCAACGATTGAATCGACCGGCGGACTGACCTATACTGCGAAGCTCGCTGAAGACGAGGCACTGCGGGCCTCAGCTGCGCTGGTGGGTCTCCCCGGGTCCCCCTACAAAGAAGCGTTGCTGGCTCTCGCGCGGTTTGCGGTCATACGCAATACGTAAGCCCAG
>JBEGRA010000210.1:0-2899 GCA_041180705.1 Pseudomonadota bacterium
AGTGCGTTCCTGCTGTTGCCCACCTGGTTCGGCTGGGAGCCCACGCAACAAGTCCGCTTGGCGGTGGTGGCGCTGCTGGCCACTTCCCTCGCTTGGCTGGGCTTGGGGTTGGTGAAGGTCAATCAAGAGTCGGGAGCAAGCTCCCGACCTTCCCTGTAGGAGGCAGCTTGCTGCCGACTCCAAGAGTCGCGAGCAAGCTCGCTCCTACAGTGCCGAGGGCGTCGCAAATCGACTAGTGGTCGGCTCGCACCCCGCCACGGGCTGCCAGGAATTCCAGTACCTCAGCCGTCTTCGCGTTCATCAACGCCACGTCGCCGCGGCTTTCCACGTTCAGGCGTAGCAACGGCTCGGTGTTGGACGTGCGCAGGTTCATGCGCCACTGGGCGTGCGCAATACTCACGCCGTCCGTGAAATCGAGCTGCGCCCCGGCACCGAAGTGTTCCTGCACGGCCGCGATGACGGCCTTGGCATCCGGGATGCGGAGGTTGATTTCGCCACTGGCCGGGAAAGCCGCAATTCGCTCCTGCACCAGCTGCCCCAGCGTCTTGCCAGTCTGGCTGACCAACTGCGCCACCAGCAACCAGGGCACCATGCCGCTGTCGCAGTAGAAGAAGCGGCGGAAATAATGATGCGCGCTCATTTCGCCACCATAGGCGGCATCCTGCTCGCGCATCTTCGCCTTCATGAAAGCGTGACCACTCTTGCACATCACCGGAACACCGCCCGCCTTCTGGGCGATGTCGATGGTGTTCCAGGTCAGCCGTGGGTCGTACAGCACGCGAGCGCCGGGCTCCTTCGCGATGAAGGCCTGGGCCAGCAAGCCGACGATGTAATAGCCCTCAAGGAAGGTGCCGTGCTCGTCGAAGAAGAAGCAGCGGTCGTAGTCGCCGTCCCACGCAATGCCAAAATCCGCGCCCGAAGAACGCACGAGCTCCGCCACGCGACCCTGATTGGCGATGAGCATGGGGTTCGGCACACCGTTCGGGAACGTTCCATCCGGCGCATGGTCGAGCTTGGTCCAGCGGAACGGCAAGCGGCCTTCGAGCTGGTCCACGATGAGACCGGCGCCGCCATTTCCAGCGTGGCACACCAAGTGCAGCGGCTTCAGCGTCGCCACGTCCACGTAGGACATGAGGTGATCGAGATAGTCCGCCATGGCGTTCACCGGCGTGACCTTGCCAGGCGCCGCGGGTTCAGCGAACTCGCCAGCCTCAGCCAAGGCACGAATGTCCTGCAAGCCCGTGTCGCCGCTCACCGGCTTCGACTGCTCGCGAACGAACTTCATGCCGTTGTAGTCCGGCGGATTGTGGCTGGCGGTGACCATGATGCCGCCGTCCGCGCCCAGGTGGCCGGTGGCGAAGTAAACGCCCTCCGTGCCGCACAGTCCGATGTCCTCGACATCGCACCCCTGGTCCGTCAACCCACGAATGAGGGCGGAACAAAGTTCGGCGCTGGAGAGACGGATATCGCGCCCCACCACCACGCGCTTGCAGCCGAGCCAAACGGCATAGGCACGGCCGACACGGTACGCCACATCCGGGTTCAGCTCATCGGGAATGCGACCGCGGAGGTCGTAGGCCTTGAAACCGGAAATGCTGATGCGTCCGAGCGATGCCATGGGCGTGGTTCCTGAAAGTTCGTTGACCAGAGAATTTTAGCTGTCGACAGGAAGATTCGCGAGCAAGCTCGCTCCCACAAGACGGATCGGGCTAGCTCCCACAAGACGGATCGGGCTAGCTCCCAAAAGCCGGTTCAAGCTCGCTCCCACAAGCCGAATCAGCCTAGCTCCCAAAAGAACCAGGCGCGCTGCGGCTAGACCAGCAGTTCCACCGGCCCGCGATGGCTCAGAAAGCCGCGCGGACTGGCCGTGGCGCCGTAGGCCCCCGACATGCCGATGACGATGAAGTCACCCTCCGCTGCCACGGGCAGTTCCACTCGCTGCGCGAGCACATCGAGAGGGGTGCACAGAGGGCCACACACAGTGACCGTTTCCGTCGCGAGCAAGCTCGCTTCCGCAGCGGCCGACACCAGCGCCACCGGGAAATTGCGGCGAAGCACCTGGCCCAGGTTGCCGCTGGCGGCCAGATGGTGGTGCATGCCGCCATCGCAAACCAGAAAGACTTCGCCGCGCGATTCCTTGCGGTCCACGACGCGCGTGACATAGCGGCCGGCAGGCGCCACGAGGTAGCGGCCCAACTCCAGCACCAATTTGGCGTCGGGGAAGTCCTGCGCCGCACGCGCCACCAAGCGGTGCATCGCCGCTCCGATGGGGGCCAGCGCCAGCGCCTGTTCACCGGCGTGGTAAGGCACGCCGAAACCGCCACCGAGGTTCAGCACACGCACCGGCGCAGGCGCGTGAACAGCCAAAGCAAGCGCGCAGTCATAACAGTGCTCGAGCAGGGTCACCACCGTGGCGGCATCGAGCATCTGCGAGCCCGCATAGAAGTGGAACCCCGCAAAATCGACCGGCAAAGTGGCCAGCAAAGCCAGCACGGCCGGGGCCGCTTCGGCGTCGATGCCGAACGGGCGTGGGCCACCGCCCATACGCTGCCCTGCTCCGCGCAGCGTGATGTCCGGATTGATGCGTAAAGCCACGCGCGGACGAAGCGCGGCTACTTCGCCGGCCACCGCAATGGCACGGAGCTCGCGGACGGATTCGCAATGGAACAGCACGTCCGCCGCCACGCCAGCGCGAATCTCTTCGAGCGATTTGCCAGGACCGGCGAAGCCGATGTCGAAGCCACGTGGCAGGTCGGCCTCAAGGGCCAAGGCCAGTTCACCTCCAGAGGCGACATCGAACCCATCGGTGTGGTGCGCCAGATATTCCACCAGTGGCGGAAACGGGTTGGCCTTCAGCGCGTAATGCAACCGCACTTCAGGCGGCAGCACCGCCCGCAGC
>JBEGRA010000211.1:0-7284 GCA_041180705.1 Pseudomonadota bacterium
AAACCCATTGCTCTCAAGTTGGATCTGGCTTCCGCGCGTCTCTGGAATGGTGCCACTGATCCATACCTCTATACGCTAGTCGTGGATATCAGTTCTGCAGAAGGAGTCGTGCTCGACCGCATCAGCCGACCGTTCGGCATCCGACAGATGCACATAGACGCTGGCAGAGGATTCTTCCTCAATGGTAAACCCTACCCGCTTCGGGGCGTGGGATATCACCAGGACCGTGAAGGAAAAGGCTGGGCAATAGACGGGCAAGACGTGGAAAGCGATATTCTCGCCCTGCTCGAAATGGGTGCCAACTCGATTCGCCTTACTCATTACCAGCATGGTCAGCCGATTCATGATCTTGCCGATCGCTACGGATTGATTGTTTGGGACGAAATTCCGCTGGTGTCCGCTTGGACGCTGCGTGGTGCGGCTACCCCTACGCCGGGGCTGATCGAAAACGCTCGGCAACAACTTCAGGAGCTTATTGCGCAGAACCGAAATCATGCTTCGGTCGTGAGTTGGGGGTTGGCCAACGAGGTCGACTTCGGGAATTCGCTCCCTGGGTTCGTGACCGAGGCATCCGCCACTCCGCCGGATCCGCTTCCCATATTGCGGGAGTTGAATGGGTTGGCACATCAACTTGACCCTTCACGGCCAACCGCATTGGCGACCTGCTGCGAAGGTCGTCTGTTCGCGGCTGGCGTCGAAGTTCCCACAACCGCGCCTGAAGCGGATCTCGCCGGTGCCAATCGCTACTTTGGGTGGTATTACGGCTTGCCTACCGAGCTCGGCGCTTCGCTGGATGCACTCCATTTGAAACGCCCTGCTCAGCCGCTCGCGGTAAGCGAATACGGAGCCGGCGGTGCGACCACTATCCATACCGACAACCCGTGGGCTAGTACGCCCGACTCGCGTGGCCGCAATCAACCCGAGGAAGTAGAAAGTGCCATCCACGAACAGAGTTGGGCGCAACTCAAAAGCCGAAGCTATCTTTGGGCAACCTGGCTTTGGGCGGGTTTCGACTTTGCCAGCACTGTCCGCCAGGAGGGCGATGCCGAGGACATCAATACCAAGGGCCTCATCACCTATGACCGACGGATTCGCAAGGATGCGTACTATTTCTACAGGGCCAATTGGTCAAAGAATCCGACGGTCCATATCAATGGGCGGCGCTATGTCAATCGCGCCTACCCGGTAACGGATGTCCGTGTCTACAGCAATGCCTCTCGAACCGAACTGTTTCTCAATGGCAAGAGCCTCGGTCACCGGACAAACTGCGAAAATCGAGTCTGCCTATGGCAGGAAGTGCGCCTGTCGGCCGGAGATAACACCGTCGTTGCCCGTGCCGTTTTCTCTCGCCAGACCGTAGTCGACACCGTGTCGTGGGTGATTGCACCTGAAACAGATAAGGCAATGCGCATCGATGCTGGAGCGTTGGTTGCCGGCAAGAGTTCGAGTGGGGTCTTCGGTTCGGACCATTTCTTTTCTGGCGGTATGAGTGCATCGCTTGACCGGCCTGCCAACTATGGTCGGCCGGCAAGCCCTGCAGAAATCGTGAACACCAAAGAGCGGGATATTGCGGCGACTTACCGTTGGGGGAAATTTTCCTACGATCTGCCGCTGGGAAATGGGCGATTCAAGGTCCGCCTACTGTTCGTCGAACCTACTCTGTCGGCAGGCGAGCGCATCTTCAATGTGTCTGCCAACGGCGTCCCTGTCCTGTCTGCTCTCGACGTAGCTGCGGAGGCAGGGGGTTCACTCAATGCACTCGAGAGAGTCTTTGAGGTAGACGTCTCCAATGGTCGCCTGCAGCTGGACTTCCAGCCATCGAAGGGCGCGGCCATCGTGTCGGCCATCGAGGCAGATTTGGTGCAATGATGTGGTGGTCGCCGCAGAGTGAGGGGCTGCTTTCGCGGATCTCTTTCAAGCCATTCTGGACGACTGATTGCACTCTGGTTCGATTTCACTCATTCCGCGGCGCCAACCGCATCGCGTAGTGCCGCATCAGCCACAGGCTGCGTTCGAACAGGCTCAGCGCGCCGAACACGGTATCGCGTACGGCCGCTTCCATGCTGCCGCTGGCCAGCAGGCGCCGGCGAATATCGTGCAGCAAATCGGAGCGGTCCGCTGTCAAGGCTTTCAGGGTAAGCACCAGTTCGGCGTCCGTTTGGCCTGCCGCTTCGGCCAGCGTTTCCAGCATCAAGTGCAGCGTTTCCACGAGGTTGCCCGCCAGGACGTTGGCGTTGCTGTCCGGGTCGGCAAGCCGCCGCACACGCTCGACCGCTGCCGCGAGTTCGTGCACGGTCTCCTGCAGGCCGGACAGCAATTGGTTCCGGTCCTTCAGCGAAACGGCCATCTCCAGCGTTTCCTCGGACATCTGCACCGACAGCAAGGCGTCCAGAAAGCGCTGGCAGGCTTCCGTCACCTGGCTTGCGCCTTGGTGAAGCATGCGTCGCGTCTGCGGAACGGGTGGCGCATCTTCGCGGACCGAATCGAGGTAGGAGGGCAGAAGCAGCAGCAAGCGCTCCTGTTCCTTCGCCGTCAGCAGCACGGCGGAGGGTGGGTCCAGCAGGGCGTCGTGGTAGATGAACTGCGGTTCGCTGATTTCCTCGGCCACCGTCGGTGGGGCCGTGCGTTCCAGGAGTCTGTGCACCGGCCCGTGCACGAAGTGCATTCCGAGGTCGCAAGCGATCTGGAACAGCAGGTAGGCGAAGGCTATCTTCAAGCTGAGCGTTGCCGGCAAGGCGTCTAGCCCTGCCGCGACCAGCGGTACGTGTCCGGCGAATTCGAGCACGGCGAGCGGCAACAGCAAGGCGAGACCCGACGCTTTCAGCAGGAGTTGGTAAAGCACCAGTTGTTTGCCAAGGCCCTTCATGGCTGCGCCCAGCAGCCAGGTGCTGGCGCCACCGCCTATGCCGGCGCCATACACCACCAGCAAGGCATGGCTGAGGTCGATGACGCCACTGCCGGAAAGTGCCATGGTGACCAGCGTGACGCTAGATGCGGACTGCACTGCGAAGGCCAGCACGCTGCCTACCATTAAAGCGATGACGAGCGACTGTTCCGAGGCGGACAGCAGACTCGACATCCATGGAAGTTCGCCGAAAGCGTGGCCTGACGACTTGATGAATACCAACCCGAGGCCGAGGAGAGCGAGGCCGAGCAGAGCCCGCGTTGCCTGGCGAACCCGCGGGGAACGGTCACGTTCGCCTTGCAGCAAGACGCCGGTACCGAACAGCAGCAGGAGTACCGGAATGCGGGGGTCGAAGGCCGCCAGCAACACCAGCACCGACGAGCCAAGATTTGCGTAATTGATGGCCGGATAGGCGCGGCGGATGTCCATGGCCCGCGCAGTGACCAGCGACACCAACACGAAGATGACCGCATTCATGCTCTGCATGACAGCGCCGCCTGCGAATCCCATGGCGGCGGCGGAACGATCGTTTTGGATGGCGCGTGCCAGCAGACCGCGCATCCGGTGGTCCGCCAACTGGCGCAGGTGTTCGCCCAAAAACCGGATGCCGGTGAAGAAAAGGCCTATGCCGGCCAGCAATGTGGCGAAAATCTCGGTTTGGTTGGGGGTTTCGGTGAACATCAAGGAAGTGTAGCCGACCGTGGTCGCTAGGCGCTGCCGCTTGCTGGGTGGGCTGGAAGCGCTGGTCGCAGCGCTCGTGCTGGTCGTGTTGCCATTTTCAGGTTGAAGCCGATTCGGTGGGGTGAGGGGGCGTCCAACGAAAATGGGGATTCGCCTGAAGAAAAAACGATTCCGGCGCCGAAGATTTTGACACCCTCTCTACCGCCGAAAAAAACCACTTTGACCGCGGAGCGGGTTGTGGGCACTCTGACCGGGGCTGAGAAAACACGGAGAGGCGAAGTTGAAGCAAAGTACGCCGTCAGTGCTGGCCGGCCAGGTAGCCATCGTTACCGGGGCCAGTCGCGGCATCGGTGCCGGCATCGCCCGCAGGTTCGCCGCCGAGGGGGCTGCCGTGGCGCTGGTGGCGCGCACCGTGGAGCCGGATGCGCGAATTGCCGGTTCGTTGATGGGGGTGGCTGCTGCCATTCGCGAGGCCGGTGGAACTTGCCTCGTGGTTCAGGCAGACCTCGCATGCGACGAGGAACTGGAGGGCATCGTGTCGGCAACGACGGCGGCTCTCGGAGTGCCGTCCATTCTGGTGAACAACGCCGCCTGGTCGCGTTTCCCCGCGTTGCGGGAAGTGTCACTGCGCCATCTGCAACTCGCCATGCAGATGAACCTGTTTGCGCCGCATCGATTGACGCAACTGGTTTACCCCGCCATGGCTGCGCGAGGCGAGGGCTGGATACTCAATATCTCCAGCGCCACCGCCGATCTCCCCGGCAGTGCCCCTTGGGATACCGCGAGCCGCCACTTCGAGTTTCACCACCAGGGATACCCGGCCGTCTACGGTACTTCCAAGGCCGCGCTCGAGCGCTTGACGGCCGGATGGGCGTTGGAAGTCGCGGGCACCGGCGTCGCGGTCAATGCGCTGGCGCCGGTAGGCGCCGTCGCAAGCGAGGGTGCCATCGCAGTGGGGGGCTGGGATGGACGCGACCACGTCGAACCACTTGAGGCGATGGTCGAAGCGGCGTTGCAGCTCTGTCATCGGCCTGCCGCGCAGCTGTCCGGACGTATTGCCCGTAGCTTGCCGTTGCTGGAAGAGCTGTGTGTCGACTGGCGGGGCCATGATGGCGGCGAGATTTCTGCCAATCTGCCTTGAGGCCTTGCCCGGTCGGGCTATGATCAGTGTGCGCCGCTCACTCGCTGGCGCTGGGGGGTGCTTCTGAGCCGTTCCTTGTCCGTTTCCTCGTTGCTGGAGCAGGCTTGCGTCCAGACGGGCCTGCAGGATTTCGGTGACGATTGGTTCCTCGCCCCGTTGCAGGTGCTGGTCGATCATGTCAACCGCGACGCGGGATTGACCTCCCCCGAAAGCAGCGCTGGCGTACGCATCCAGGGGGCGCTGGCGGACCGTCTCCGGCTGGAACGCTACTTCAAGGACTACCCCGAGGCGGCTGCCGAGGATGTGCAGCTTGCCTGCGCCATCATCGGGTTGCCGCGCACCGGTTCCACCATGCTCCATCGCTTGCTGTCGGCATCGCCGCGCTATACGGCCCCATGGTGGTGGGAGACCGCCTTCCCGTTGCCGCTGGCAGACGAAGCCATCGCCGATCCGGCACCCCGTCAGGCCGCTGCAAAAGGGATGGTGGACTGGCTGCTCCGCGAATGGCCCGATTTCGAAAGCATCGACCCGATGGACGCCATGGCCATCAACGAAGAGGTGGTGCTGCTGGACCGCACGTTCCTTTCGACGACGTACGATTCCATGATGCCGGTGCATGCCTACGGGCACTGGCAGGCCGGTCAGGATCACGCAGCGGCCGTACGCGACCTGTACCGTTTCATGCAGGTCATCCAGCACCAGCGCGTGGCCCGTGGCGAGCCTCGTCGGCCCTGGGTGTTCAAGACGCCGCACTACGTGCTGGGAGCACTGGCGGGCCTGCTGGCTGTCTGGCCCGATGTGAAGCTGGTGATGACTCATCGGGACGTCGGCGAGGTTCTGCCGAGTTATTGCAGCATGTGTGCGTCGCTGTCGGTGAACTCCTCGACCACTTACCGCAAGGAAGTGCAGGGAGCCCATTGGACGCGCCGCTTTCGTGAAGGCCTGGCGCGGCTTGAGGCCATCCGCGGGAACTTGCCTGTGGGGCAAGTCATCGACGTACGGTACCGCGACACGGTGAATGATCCGCTGGGTACAGCAGAGCGTTTGATGGCTGGACTGGGCGAGGCGATTTCTCCACAAGACCGACAAGCCATGCAGCAGACCATTGCCGACAACGCCCGCGAGGCGCGACCGCGCCATCGGTATGCGGCAGCGGATTTCGGTTTGACGCAAGAGGGCATTGCTGCCGACTTCTCCGACTACCATGCCCGCTACATCGACTGAGGGAGGGCGCTCATGATTCTCAAGGACAAGGTAGTGATTGTTACCGGGGCAGGCCCCGGCATGGGGCAGGCGATGTGCCGCGGCGCAGCGCGCGAGGGCGCGCGTGTGGTGGTTTCGGCGCGTTCGGCCGAGGCCATCGAAGCCGTCGCGGCGGATATCGTTGCCGCGGGCGGCGAGGCTATCGCCGTGCGCTGCGATGTCGCGCAATCTGCCGATTGCCAAGCGCTGGCGCAGGCCGCGCTCGCGAAGTGGGGCCGCATCGATGGCCTGGTGCACTCGGCGTACTACCACCCAGACTGGGCGAATCTCGAGGTGCACTCCATCGAACAGCTGGTGCGCGTGCTGGATGTGGTGGCGGTAGGCGGGTTGCGCATGGCGCAGGCGGTCTTGCCGGCGATGCGCGCTCAGCGCAGCGGCAGTATCGTCAATGTTTCCACGCTGGCGACGCGCAAGCCCATGCCCGGCGAGGGTGGGTACGCAATGGCGAAGGCCGCGTTGAACCAGTTGACGCGCCAGTTGGCCATCGAACTCGCCGGCACCGGCATTCGTGCCAACACGGCGCTGATGGGCTGGATGGATGGCGTGCCGCTGCAACATTTCTTTCGCTCGATGGGCGAGGCTGGCGATGCCTTTCGCCGGCAGCGTGCCAGCGAGGTGCCGGTGGGGCATATCCCGCCGGACGCCGACTGTGCCAAGGCCGTTTATTTCCTGCTTTCCGATTACGCCAGCGAAGTCACCGGCGCGGCGCTCGACGTGAATGGTGGCGACTGGGTGGCGCCGTGACGGCGGCGAAGCTTACGCCGGGAACGCCCGACCCCGCGGAGTCCTGGCGTGATTTCTGCGCGCAGTTGGCTGCCGCCGGTGAGGTCATACTCGCCAGCGACGTGCCCGCTGATCCCCTCATTCGCGCGGAGGGCTTCCGGTACCTCTCGAGACTGACCCGCCTCGGCCTCGAGCAATACCTCGAGGCCGGTGACCCGGATTTTCCGTACTTCTATCAGCTGAGCCATGCCACCGCGAAGATCGGTGCAGACAACCCGGACAACATCTACTGGAACGCTGCCATCCGGGGCACCAGCGATTACCGCATCACCGGTCGGCGCGGCTCGATGTTCTATTTCTCCATCGTGGCAAACGCGATGCGCTATCACATCGATGGCAGTTCTCATGCCACCGGGCAATTGCTCGACGGCGAAATCGAATGGGGCCCGAACGGCGAACTGGAGATCATCGCCTCCTGCACGCCGCAGCCCGGGAACTGGTTGCGTCTGGAGCCGGATGCCAGCGTCATTGTGCTGCGCCAGTCGGCCATGGACCGCCACGCCGAGCGTGG
>JBEGRA010000212.1:0-11149 GCA_041180705.1 Pseudomonadota bacterium
ATGACCCAGGCCAGCGAGTTGTCGCCCACGGCACCGCCCACCGCACGCGCTGCTGACGGACGCCCCAATTCCGCGGCAAGTTCGCCATAGGTTCTGGCTCGCGGCGCGCGCAGCAGGGCGCGCCACACCTGCATCTGGAAGCCTGTTCCGCGAACTTCCAGTACGCAAGGCTGCGGCCCGCTCGCACCCCACAGCCGCAGCACTAGCCGCGCCGCCTCCTCCGGCGACTCGCGCCAACGCGCTGCCGGCCAGCGCGCCTGCGCCGCACGGAGTTCGCCGGACGCAGCGGCGGCGTCATCGACGAACGCCAAATGCGCCAAACCCCGCGCCGTGCCCGCCGCAAAGACCGGGCCGAACGGCGATGGCGCCTGCCCGTACCAGAGTTCGAGGCCAGCCCCACCCGTCTGGTACTCGCCAGGGGTGGTGCCTTCCGCCACGACGAAAAGGTCGTGCAAGCGGCTCGAACCGGAGAGCCCCGCCGCCCAGGCCGCCGCGATGACCGAAGCCCCGCGGTCGAGTTCCAGCCGCGCCGCCTCCAGTGTGAGTTGCTGCAGGTAGCGCTTCGGCGTGAGCCCGGCCCAACGGTGAAACAGTCGGTCGAAATGGGCGGCACTCAGCCCGGCAACGGCGGCGAGATCTTCCAGCGAAGGTTGCTCGAGGAAGTGCTCGTCGAGATGGCGCAGGGCCGCGGCAATCCGCCGGAATTGCGGAAGGTCGATGAGATTGTCGGTTTCCATGGGCGAGACTTTGCCGCGCGCGCCGGCGTTTGGCGACCCGTTTCTTGCGACGGCAAGGTGGCACTTCGGAGCGGCAGGCGGGGGCAGCAGGCGCGTGGTAGCGTAGTGGCGTTACAACCACTGACGAGGGGGACGACGATGCCTTGGCTGAACCTGACGATTACCCTGGCGCTGCTGCAGGCGCTGGTTTTCGGCGTACTCGTGGGCCGCGCCCGCGGCAAGTACGGCGTGAAAGCCCCGGCCACCACTGGCCACGAGATTTTCGACCGCTACTACCGCGTGCAAATGAACACGCTCGAACTGCTGGTGGTGCTGGTGCCAGCCGCCTATCTGGCCGAAGGCCTGCTGGGTGACTGCTACTCCGCCATCGCCGTGACGGTGTATCTGGTCGGGCGCGTGCTCTACCTGCGCGGCTACGTGGCAGACCCGAGCAAGCGCGAAGTCGGTTTCGCGCTGTCCATCCTGCCGGTGCTGGCTCTGGTCGTCGCCTCGCTGTGGGCCAACGCCAGCGCCTTGCTGGCGCACTAGCCCCGGGGCAGCGTCGGGCGGCAGCTAGCGGCCGCCGCCCGGCGCGTACTTCGCGAACCAGTCGAGAATGACCTGCAGACGCCGCACGCGCTGCGAGGGTCGCCCGTCGCGGCTCAGGCCATGCGACGACTCGGGGAAGACCGCCAACTGCGCCGGCTTGCCCTGCATCTTGAGCGCCGCATAGAACTGCAGGCCCTGGTCCAACGCGGTGCGGTAATCATCGGTGCTGTGCACCACCAGCGCCGGCGTCTTCACCTTCTCCACCTGCTGCAACGGCGAACGCGCGAGATAGTCGGGCGTCTCACGCCACGGCAGGTCCCGGAACCAGTGCGTTCCGAAGTAGTAGTTCATGTCCGTCGTGCCGACGAAGCTGTGCCAGTTCGTCACCGCGCGTTCCACCAGCGCTGCGGCGAAACGATCGGTCTGCGTGATGGTCCATGACGTGAGCAGACCGCCACCGCTGCCACCGCCCACAAGCAGTCGAGCAGGGTCGATGTAACCCCGCGCCAGCATCAGGTCCACACCCGTCATCAAGTCCCGGTAGTCGTCGCCCGGGTAACGGTATTGGATGATGTTGGCGAAAGCCTCGCCGTAACTCGTGCTGCCACGGGGGTTCGTGATCAGCACCACGTAGCCGGCATTCGCCAGCACCTGGAATTCATGGAAGAAAGTGGCGCCGTAAGCGCTGTGCGGCCCGCCGTGGATGTAAAGCAGAAGCGGCCAGCGCTTGGCCGGATCGAACCCGGGTGGCTTCAATACCCAGCCCTGGATGCTGCGACCATCGAAGGACGGATAACGCACCTCTTCGTAGGGCACGAAGCGATCGGCAGACCCGAAGCTGCCGTTGCTCAGTGCCTGCCAGGCAGTGGCAGGGGCTGCCGCCGCCCATTGCGCACGCTTCGCCAGATACAGTTCTGCCGGCTGCGAAGGGGCGGAGAAAACCGCCGCCAGTTCGCCGCGGGCAGACACGCTGAATTCCCGCACATCACCCGCGGCGAAACCCGTCAGCCGCTGCTGCCGGCCATCGAGCCCGACGACGAACAGCGGGGAATTGCCCTCGTCCGCCGCGGCGAAGCGAATGCAGCGGGAATCGGCGCACCATTGCAGGCGCGTCCCACCGCTGCGCGGAGCCGCGCTGTCAGTTCCGACCGGCTCGCCGACCGAACGGTCGAACCCCGCCGTGAGCGCCACCGGCTGCAGGCGCCCAGCTGCGTCCAGCGCATCGAGGCGCGCGGCATACAAGTGCGTCACGCGGTGGCTCGCCGGGGGGCTGGTCTCATCGAAACCGCTCCAGGCGACCCAACGGCCGTCGGGCGATACGGTCGGGCCCGCATCCGGACCCACGCGATTGGTGAGCGCTTGCGGCGCAGCGCTGCCATCGGCGGGCACTCGGTAAAGTTCGGTATCCGGCCAGTCACGCTCGTCCACCTTGCGGGCGCCACTGAAGAGCAACCACTGGCCGTCACCGGACCAAACCGGTTCGGCGTCTTCGTAAGGGCCGTCCGTGACGCGGCGTGCCGAAGCCTTGGGCGCATCCCCCACGGCAACCACCCAGAGGTGGGCGCGCTTCAGCGTGGCCCAACCCGGCGTGCCGTCATTCCGTGTCCGCAGGCGGTCCGTGATGTAGGGCGCCGGAGCACGCTTGTCACCGGCCACCGGCTCGGGGGGCAGCGAGGCGAGTTCTTCCGCCACAGGCGTCCGCGACACGAACGCAATGCGAGAGGAATCGGGTGACCAGGCATAGGCGCCGACGCCATCGGGCAGGTCCGTCAGCGGCAGCGGCTCACCGCCGGAGCGCATGTCCAGCAGCCATACCTGCCGTTTGCCGCCGCGCGCGGAAACAAAGGCCAGCCAGTGGCCGTCGGGCGACCAGCGCGGCGTGGTGTCCGCGGCGGGGTCGGACGTGAGCGCGCGCCAGCCGTTGTCGGCGCGAATCCAGAGGTCCGTGGCGTAGTCATCCCGCGCCGTGTCCACCGTGGTGTGCACGGCCACGAGCCGCAGCCCATCCGGCGACCACTGCGGGTCGTTCAGCCACTGCGCCCCCAGCAGGGAATTCGCCGGCACGGCACTGGGCTCGGCAGCCGGTGCCGCAGGGGCGGCTGTCTGCGCGGCGGCGGAGAGACTGCCCAGACCGAGACCCAGGCCGAAGCCCAAGCCAACCCCCAGCACCACGGAGCAACGGTTTGGACGGAAAAAACGGCGCATGGCGACACTCCGAGCGGAAGAAGTTCCCGGATGCTAGCACCGGCATCGCAAATTGACCCTGCGGACCGCAAGCCCTATCCTGTGCGGGTGTTGAGGTGACCTGCTGGCGTGAGTCGGCAGGTTAATCGGGAAGCCGGTGTGAATCCGGCGCTGCCCCCGCAACGGTAATCGAGTGAATCCGGTCCGCGACCGCCTCTGGCTTCAGGCTTTTGTCTGGCCATGGGCTGCCGCAGCCACTGCAGCTTTCAGGCTGTGGGAAGGCAACCGGCAAGGCCGCAGCCACGCTGCAGCCTGCCTCGAGAGTCCGGAGACCGGCCTCCACACAAGGCACCCGTCGCGCGGTGGGCGAACGCGGGTGGCCGGTGGCTTTGCCGTGGGGTTGCCTTGCGCACCCGCCAGCCGGGCACCACCGTCCGCCTGCCTTTTCCCTGTGCTGCGGGTATTCACCCCATGCCTTGCGGGCGAGCAAGGCAGCGCAGAGAGAAAAAAATGACCCGTCACTCGTTGTCCGTTCTTGGCGCCGCCCTCGGCGTTGTCCTCCCGTCTTTGTCTTTGGCCGCGCCGGCACCCGCCGCCTCCACCGACGAACTCTTCATCACCGCCACCCGCACCCCCGAGAAACTCGTCGACGTCGACGCCAGCATCGCCGTGGTCTCGCGCGAAGAACTCGCCCGCGCTACCGGTGCCGAACTTTCCGACCTGCTCCGCTTCCGCACGGGCCTGGAATTCAGCCGCAGTGGCGGCCCTGGCCAGAACACCTCCCTGTTCATCCGCGGCGCGGACAGCAACCATTCACTGGTACTGGTCGATGGCGTGCGCTTCAACCCCGGCACCATCGGCGGTGCGTCGCTGCAGAACCTGCCCACCGCTTTGCTGGAGCGCGTGGAAGTGGTCAAGGGCCCGCTGTCCACGCTCTATGGCAGCGACGCCATCGGCGGCGTGGTCCAGGTCTTCACCCGCCGGCCGGAACACAACCTGCTGGACGTTGGCTTCGGCGCCGGCCGCTGGGGCAGTCGCGAAGCAAACCTGCAGGGCGCACTGGCTGGCGAGAACCTTTCGCTATCGTTCGGCGCCTCCTGGTTGCAGTCTGACGGTTTCCCGACGCAGAGTGCTTCCACGCTGGCTCGCGGCTACGACAACCGCTCGTACACCGTCGCGCTGCGCGGCGAAGTCGGCCGCGCGGAGGTGATGCTCCAGGGCTGGCGTGCCAGTGGGACCGCCCAGTACGCGGACTTCTTCCTCGCGCCTGTCGATCAGGACTACGTGAACGATGTCGCCGCCTTGACGGTGCGCCTACCGGTGAATGAACAGTGGAGCACCACGCTTCGGCTGTCGCACATGCAGGACGACCTGCAGCAGAACCAGAAGCCGGACTACCTCGTGAACTTCGACAGCGCGCTCACCCGCCGCAACACCGTGGACTGGCAGAACGACATCAAGCTCGGCGGTCATACGCTCACGGCCGGCGCCCTGTTCCAGCGCGAAACCACGCGCGCCGCCTCGTTCGACAGCCTGTTCGACGTGGCCACGAACAGCAACAGTTTCTACCTGCAGGACCGCTTCGCGCTGGATGCGGCCGCCAATCACGGGCTGCTGCTGGGGCTGGGATACACCGACCACAGCAGCGCCGGTGGGCAGGCCACCTGGAACGCCGAATACGGCTGGCAGGCCCTGCCGACCCTGCGGCTCACCGCCAGCGCCGGCACAGCCTTCCGCGCCCCCGACAGCACCGACCGGTTCGGCTTCGGCGGTAACCCCATGCTGGCTCCGGAGAAGGCGCGCAGCGTCGAACTGGCGGCCGCCTGGGAGCCTGCGGCGGGTCACCAAGTGCGGGTGGCAGCGTTCCGCAACCGCATCACGGACCTCATCCAGTACGTGGTCACCGACTTCACCACCTTCGACGGCCAGAACCGCAACGTGGAAGAAGCCCGCATCCAGGGCGTGGAAGTGGGCTATCACTGGCACGGTGAGGCCTGGGGGCTGCGCGTGGAAGGCACCCGCTCCAGCCCGCGCGATGTCAGCAACGGCGGCTGGTTGCTGCGCCGGGCCCGCGCTTCCGCCTCTGCGGGGGTCGAACGTCGCTTCGGGACCGACGGCCGCCACACGCTGGCCCTGGACGTTCTCGCCGCGGGTGCCCGCACGGACTTCGGCGGCGCAAGGCTGGCTCCCTATACGGTGGCCACCTTGTCCGCCAACCTCGAGTTGCTGCCGCGCTGGACGGCGCAGGTGCGGCTCGAAAACCTGACGGATGAGCGGTACGAACTGGCGCGCGGCTACAACACCCCGCGTCGCGCCCTGTTCGCCAGCACCCGTTACTCCTTCCGCTGAGGTCATCACCATGGGCGCACGGCTTTCCCGCATCTACACCCGCACCGGCGACGACGGCACCACCGGCCTCGGCGACGGCACTCGCGTCCGCAAGGACGCCCTTCGGGTGGAGGCCTACGGCACGGTCGACGAGGCCAACAGCCACGTCGGCGTCGTGCTCGCGGTTCCCGGCATCCCGGAAGCCGTGCGCTCGTGCCTGGTCCAGGTGCAGCACGACCTTTTCAACCTCGGTGGAGAACTGTGCATCCCCGGCTACCGGATGGTGCAGGCGAGCGCCATCGAACGCCTTGAACGCGAACTGGACGCGTTCAACGAAAACCTGCCAATGCTGAAGGAGTTCATTCTGCCCGGCGGGGGGCCGGCCGCCGCGGCGTGCCATGTGGCCCGCACGGTGGTGCGACGGGCGGAGCGCCGGGTTCTCAGCCTCGCCGCCGAGGAAACCGTCGCCGATGAGGTCCTGCAGTACCTGAACCGCCTGTCCGACCTGCTGTTCGTCATCGCCCGCGTGCTGGCACGGCAGGAGTCGGGCAGCGAGGTGCTCTGGCAGCGCTAGATTCAGGTTGGCAGGGTAGCCAGCCTCTCCCTACAATGGTGTGCAGGACGGTCCACCCGGCGGGTGGGTCGTGCCCGTTCGGTCCCGTGGCTCCGGCCTTGGGCCTGGCGGGTTTTGCAATCCATTTCCGGGGGACCCGTCGATGCTGAAGCTCAACGTGAACGGCCAAACGGTCGACACCGATGCCACGCCCGATACGCCGCTGCTGTGGGTGTTGCGTGACCATCTGGGCATGACAGGCACCAAGTTCGGCTGCGGTGCCGCGCTGTGCGGGGCCTGCACCGTCCATCTGGATGGCGAACCCGTCCGCTCCTGCCAGCTTCCGCTCGAAGCCGTGGCCGGCCGCAAGGTCACCACCATCGAAGGCGTCTCGCCGGACCGCTCCCACCCCGTGCAGCAGGCCTGGATGGAACTGGACGTGCCGCAATGCGGCTACTGCCAGTCCGGTCAGATCATGTCCGCCACCGCTCTGCTCGCGCGCAACCCGTCCCCCTCGGACGCGGACATCGACGCCGCCATGTCGGGCAACCTCTGCCGTTGCGGCACGTACCCGCGCATCCGCAGTGCCATCCACCGCGCCGCCGAACTCATGAAGTCGGGGCAGTAAAAGGAGCACCGCCATGAACCAGGACACTTCGCTCAGCCGTCGCGATTTGCTGAAGGCCTCTGCCCTGCTGGGTGGCGGTCTCATGCTCGGCCTCACCTTGCCCCAGCGCGCCACGGCGGCGGCTCTCGGCAAGGCCGGCGGGCAACCCGTTGCGTGGCTGCGCATCGCTCCGGACAACACCATCACCGTGCTCGTGGACCGCTCTGAAATGGGCCAGGGTGTCTACACCGCCATGACGCAGTTGCTCGCCGAAGAACTCGAGGTGGAGCCAGCAGCCGTGTGCGTCACGGCTGCCCCGGTGGGCGACGCCTACATCAATGCCCTGCTGGGTGGCCAGCTCACCGGCGGCAGCACCAGCGTCCGCGACGGTTGGGAAAAGCTCCGGCGCGCCGGCGCACAGGCCCGCACCATGCTCGTCCAGGCCGCGGCCAACCACTGGTCTCTGCCCGCCGCCTCGCTCTACGCCAACGGCGGCGCAGTCTATGACGGCCGTGGCCATCGCCTCACCTACGGCGAACTCGCCGAAGCGGCGGCCAAGCTCCCCGTGCCGAAGGACGTGGAACTGAAGCCCGCCAGCGCCTTCAAGACCGTCGGCAAGCCGCACAAGCGCGTCGACACCGGCATCAAGGTGGATGGCACCGCCGTGTACGGCATCGACGTGAAGCTGCCCGGCATGCTCCACGCCAGCATCGAACAGCCGCCAACGGTGGGCGGCAAGCTGAAGTCTTTCGACGCCACTGCCGCCGAAAAGCTGCCGGGCGTGCACAAAGTGGTGGCCACCAGCAGCGGCGTTGCCGTCATCGCGGACCATTACTGGCAGGCCCGCAAGGCGCGCTCGGCGCTGAAGGTCACCTGGGACGCCGGCGCCAACGCCACCCTCGATTCGGCCAAGGTGGCCGCCACGCTGAAGAGCGGCGCTGCCACGGCCGGCAAGGCCGCACGGCACGACGGTGACGCTACCGCGGCGCTGGGCAAGGCCGCCAAGGTGCTGCGCGCCACCTACAACCTCCCTCTGCTGGCCCACGCCACGCTCGAACCGCAGAACTGCACCGCCGACGTGAAAGCAGACCGCTGCGACCTGTACGCGCCCACGCAGTTCCAGGCCTTGGCGCAAGGCGTGGCTGCGCAGGCTGCCGGGCTGGCACCAGCGCAGGTGGAAGTGCACACCACTTATCTCGGTGGCGGTTTCGGTCGTCGTCTCGAGGTCGACTTCATCCCCGCCGCCGTTGAATGTTCCAAGGCCGTGGGTCGTCCCGTGAAGGTTATTTGGACCCGCGAAGACGACATGACCCACGACACCTACCGCCCGGCGTTCCACGATGAAATCGCCGGTGGTCTCGACGCGGACGGGCGCATCGTCGCCTGGCACATGCACATCACGGCACCCTCCGTCACGGCGCGCATGTTCCCGGGCATCGTCGCGCAGATGGTGGACCCGTTCGCCATCGAAGCCGCGGCCAGCTACCCCTACGACGTGCCGAACGTGCACGTGGACTACCACCAGCAGGAAGTGGGCGTGGACGTGGGCTACAACCGCTCCGTCAGCCACGCACCCAACTGCTTCGTGGTGGAAAGTTTCATGGACGAACTGGCCCACGCGGCCGGCAAGGACCCGTACGAGTTCCGTCATGGCTTGCTGGCGCGCCAGCCGCGCTATCGCCATGTGCTGGAGGAAGCGGCGCGCCTTGGCAATTGGGGCAAGGCCCCGAAGGGCCGCTTCCAGGGCATCTCGCTCATGGAAGGCTACGGTTCGTACCTCGCGCTGGTCGCCGAAGTCTCCGTGGACCGCGGTCACCTGAAGGTGCACAAGCTCACCTGCGCCGTGGACTGCGGTCAGATGGTGAACCCGAACATCGTCGCGCAGCAGGTCGAGGGCGGCATCGTGTTCGGCCTCTCGGCAGCACTGTGGGGCGAGATCACGCTCACCGGTGGCGCAGTCCAGCAGAAGAACTTCGACACCTACCGTCTGGTGCGCATGAACGAGTCCCCCGAGATCGTCGTGCACCTGGTGGAAAGCACCGAAGCCCCCGGCGGCATGGGTGAACCCTCGGTTGCCATGGTCGCTCCGGCGCTCGGCAATGCCATTTTCGCGGCCACGAAGAAGCGTGTCCGCGCCCTCCCTATCGCGAAGCAGCAAGTGGTGAAGATCTGATGTCGAATTCCGCTGTAGAACCGGTCCGTCCCATCAACTGGCCGGCTTCGACCGTCTTTGTCGTCACGGGGTTCATCGCCCTGTTCGTGGCGCCCTGGTACGGCCTCACCCATGGCTATTCGCTGGCCACCGTGCTGTGCACGCTGTTCCTGGTGGCAGCCAACGGCATGTCCATCACCGCCGGCTACCACCGCCTCTGGTCGCACCGCGCTTACGAAGCCCACTGGCTGGTGCGCCTGCCGCTGCTCGTGTTCGGCACCATGGCCATCCAGAACAGCGTGCTGGTCTGGTCGGCGAACCACCGGGTCCATCATCGCTTCTGCGACAACAACGACATCGACCCGTACTCGGCCGGGCGCGGTTTCTGGTACTCGCATATCGGCTGGATGCTCCGCAACTACCCGAGCGCCGAGCCGGACTTCAGCCTCGTGAAGGACCTGGAGCGCGACCCCATGCTGCGCTTCCAGCATCGCTACTACTTGCCGCTCGTGCTGCTCACGAACTTCGGCATCCCCGTCGCGCTCGGTCTTTTGCTGGGCGACTTCTGGGGCATGATCCTGCTGGCCGGCGTCACGCGCCTCGTCATCAGCCATCACGTCACGTTCTTCATCAACTCCCTGGCGCACATGTGGGGCACGCAGCCCTACAACGACCGCAACAGCGCCAAGGACAACCCGTTCCTCGCCTTCCTCACCTATGGCGAGGGCTACCACAACTTCCACCACCACTTCCTGCACGACTACCGCAATGCCATTCGCTGGTGGCAGTGGGACCCGACCAAGTGGTTCATCTGGAGCTTGTCGAAGCTGGGCCTGACGCACAGCCTGCGCCGTACGCCGGATGTCACCATCCAGCGCGCCGTCGTGGAAATGCAGTTGCGCCGCCTTGGCGCCGGTGCGGCAGCTTCCGAAGGCGTGGACGTCAGCGAAGGGCTGGCGCGTCTGGCGGCTCCGCTGCGCGCCCGCGTGCAGCAGGAAGTGGAGGCATTCCGCGCCACGCTGGCCGAGTGGTCGAAGGTGATGGACCTGCGTCAGCAGGACCTGGCCCGCTTCCGCGAACGCTCGCAGGAAATCGTGGCAGCGCTGCGCGAACAGCGTCGTCGCCTGGCCCAGTTGGTAGCCATCGCGCCCGTCGCGGCGGCAGCCTGACGCGGCTGGTTCAGGAGCATGTCGCTGGACACTCTGCCCCCCTGCCCGCAATGCAGCTCGGCTCTCACGTACGACGACGGGCAGCGTTACGTCTGCCCCGAGTGCGGCCACGAATGGGACCGCAACGCTGTCGCTGCGGAAGCCGAAGGCCCCAAGGTCATCAAGGACTCGAACGGCAACGTCCTGACGGACGGTGATGCTGTCACCGTCATCAAGGACCTGAAGGTGAAAGGTTCCTCGAGCGTGGTGAAGGTGGGCACCAAGGTGCGCAACATCCGCCTCGTCCTGGAAGCGGAAGACGGCCACGACATCGACTGCAAGATCGAGGGCTTCGGCGCCATGCGCCTGAAGTCCGAGTTCGTCCGCAAGGCCTGAACCGCGGGCGTCAGCGCCCGCCGCTGACGCCCTTCAGGTAAGCGCAGACGGCCGCCATGCCGTCCAGCACGCGCGGAGTGGCCCGCGCCACCGTATTCGAATCCACCGTATGAACGCGCCCCGCGCGCACGGCCGGCAGTTGGCGCCAGCGCTGCCAAGCCTTGGCTGAAGCGCCGCCATCGCGCCCGTCGTCCAGCACCAGGATGACCTCCGGCCGCGTCGCCACGATGTCTTCTTCACCTACCACCGGCGCCAGTTGCGACAGCCCGCCGAACACGTTGCGGCCGCCGCACAGCGTCACCACCTCGCCGATGAGGTGCTGGTCATTCACGGTGTAGTACGGGTTGCGGCCGATCTGGATGAACACCCGCGGTACCACGCCAGTGTGGCTCGCCAGTTGTCGCCGCTGTGCGGCCAGCGCCGCACGGAACTTTGCAGCCGCAGGCGCTGCCACGGCGCTGGTGCCGGCCCACTCCCCGATTTTTTCGAGGGCGCGCGGGATATCTTCCAGATGGT
>JBEGRA010000213.1:0-4221 GCA_041180705.1 Pseudomonadota bacterium
CGCTCGCCATCAATCGCCTGCTGCCGGAAGCCCTCGGTTGTCTGCCCGCAGCGCTGCGCCCGGTCGTGCTCCATCAGGCGGGTCGCGGTGAAGCCCGTTTGGCGGCGGTGCGCGAGGCCTACCGCGCGGCAGGTGTCACCGCCGAAGTGCGCGAGTTCGTGGATGACATGGCGGCCGAGTATGCCGTTGCCGACCTCGTGGTTTGCCGTGCGGGCGCCTTGACGGTCTCCGAACTCGCTGCGGCCGGAGTCGGCGCAGTGTTGCTGCCGCTGTCCACCGCCGTGGACGACCACCAGACGGCTAACGCTGCTTGGTTGGTGGGCGCCGGCGCTGCCTTGCGCGTGGACGAGCGCGGCCTCGCTGCCGGCGCGTTGGCGGCCCAGCTCGAGCAGTTGCTGTCGGGTGGTCGCGAAGTTTGGTTGCGGATGGCCGAGGCTGCCCGCGGTTGTGCCGTGACGGACGCTGCAGAGCGGGTCGCCGACATCTGTCTCGAGGAGGCCAGGTAAATGAGGGACCGCATGCGGCGCATCCAGCGCATCCATTTCGTCGGCGTCGGTGGTGCCGGCATGGGCGGCATTGCCGAAGTGCTGCTGACGCAGGGCTATGCGGTGCAGGGCTCGGACCTCAAGGCGAACGCCGTGACGGCGCGCCTCGAGCGTCAGGGTGCGCGCATCCTGCTGGGGCATCAGGCCAGCAACGTCGACGGTGTGGACGTGGTAGTGGTCTCCAGCGCCATCAATCGTGAAAACCCCGAGGTGGCTGCTGCGCTGGCGCGGCGCGTGCCCGTGGTGAAGCGCGCCGAGATGCTCGCGGAGTTGATGCGCTTCCGCTCGGGTATCGCGGTGGCCGGTACCCACGGCAAGACCACCACGACGAGCCTGGTCGCCAGCGTGCTTGCGGAAGGTGGACTCGACCCGACGTTCGTCATCGGCGGGCGACTCAAGAGCGCCGACGCGAATGCTCGCTTGGGCCGTGGCCAGTACCTCGTGGCCGAGGCAGATGAAAGTGATGCTTCGTTCATCCATCTGCAGCCGGTCATGGCGGTGGTCACCAATATCGACAACGACCACTTGTCCACGCACGACGGCGACTTCGAGCGACTGAAGCAGAGCTTCGTCGATTTCCTGTTGAACCTGCCCTTTTGGGGGTTGGCGGTGCTGTGCGCCGAAGACCAGCACCTGAAGGGCATCCGCGAGACGCTGTCGCGTCCGTTCGTCACCTACGGCATCGACGTGGAAGCCGACTACCAGGCCGTGTCCATCGAGCGGCGCGGCTTGCAGTCGCGCTTCCAGGTGCTGCGTGCCGGGCAGACGCCGTTGGCCGTGACGCTGAATCTGCCGGGCCGTCACAACGTGCTGAATGCTCTGGCTGCGATTGCAATCGCCACCGAGCTTGAAGTGGAAGATGCAGCCATCGTGCGTGCCCTGGCGCAGTTCCAGGGCATTGATCGCCGCCTGCAGCAGTTGGGAGAAGTGGTCACGCCGCGCGGTACGGTCACGCTGGTGGATGACTATGGTCATCATCCGACCGAAGTGGCAGCGACGCTCGAGGCGGTTCGGCAGGGTTGGCCCGAGCGCCGGCTGGTGCTGGCGTTCCAGCCGCATCGCTATTCGCGTACGCGCGATTTGCTCGACGATTTCGCGCAGGTGCTCTCCGCCACCGACGTCCTGCTGGTCACGGAAGTCTATGCCGCCGGTGAAGCGCCCATCGCGGGCGCCGATGGCCGAGCCATCTGCCGCGCCGTTCGCTCGCGCGGGCATGTCGAGCCGGTGTTCGTGCCGCGGGTCGAGGAACTGGCCGCTGCCCTTCTGGATGTCGTTCAGGATGGCGATGTGGTGGTGACGATGGGGGCCGGACATATCGGTGCCGTGGCGCACGAACTGCCGGCGAAGCTGAAGGGGGGAGTGGCTTGACCATGCGCCGCTCCCTGCTGCCTCCTGCGCTGGAATGGGCTGCCGAGTTCCAGGGCCGCCTGCGTGCGGACGAGCCCATGTCGCGTCATACCTCGTGGCATGTGGGTGGCCCGGTGGATTGGTGGTTCACGCCGCGCGATCTGACGGACCTGCGCACTTTCCTGCGCGCACTGCCGCGGGAGATCCCCGTGCACTGGATCGGTCTCGGCAGCAATCTGCTGGTGCGCGACGGCGGGTTGCGCGGTGCCGCCATCGCCCTGCATGGCGTGTTGACCCGCATCGACCGTCTGAGTCAGTCCGTCATTCACTGCGAGGCCGGCGTGCCGTGCGCGCGCATCGCCAAGCAATGCGTGAAGTGGGGCCTTGGGCCGGCAGCTTTCTTCGCCGGCATCCCCGGCACGCTCGGCGGGGCGCTCGCGATGAATGCGGGCGCTTGGGGCGGCGAGACTTGGCCGCACGTCGAAGAAGTCACGGTCATCGGGCGCGATGGTTCGCTGCACACGCGGCAAGCCAGCGAATATCAGTGGGGCTATCGCCACGTGGTGCCGCCGGTGGCTGATGAGGCATTCATCGCCGCTAGGCTGCAGTTGCAGCCGCATCCGCAGGCGTCCAATGATGAAATCCGGGTGCTGCTGGACCGTCGTCGCGACACGCAGCCCATCGGCGAGTGGAGTTGCGGTTCCACTTTCACGAACCCGCCGGGGGACCACGCTGCGCGCCTCATCGAGACGGCGGGGTTGAAGGGCTTTCGCCGTGGTGGCGCCGTGGTTTCGCCCAAGCACGCCAACTTCATCGTCAACGAGGGCGAGGCGACCGCCGCCGACATCGAGGGCCTGATCGCCCACGTGCAAGCCGAGGTGTTGCGTGTCCACGGCGTGGAATTGAAAACCGAAGTGCGCATTGTCGGAGAGTCAGCATGAGTTTCCTCAAGTCCACCGGCGTGGCCTTCCGCCGCGTGACCGACCCGGGCGAGTTTGGTCGGGTGGCGGTACTTTATGGCGGTGCGTCTGCCGAGCGCCCGGTATCGCTGCGCAGTGGCACCGCAGTGCTTGACGCATTGGTGTCGCGCGGTGTCGATGCCCATGGCATCGATCCGGCCGAAGTGGAGGTGGGCGAACTCGCTCGCGCCGGTTTCGATCGGGTCTTCATCGTGCTGCATGGGCCAGGTGGCGAAGACGGCGCCATGCAGGGCGCGCTGGAATGGCTGGGCCTGCCCTACACCGGTAGCGGCGTGATGGGCTCCGCCATCGGCATGGACAAGCTGCGCACCAAGCAGTTGGCAACCGCAGCCGGCGTGGGCACGCCAAAGTGGCTGCCGGTGGTTGCGGGCACGAACCCCGACGCCGTCGTGGCCGCCCTCGGGTTGCCCCTCATCATCAAGCCGGCCACTCAGGGAAGTTCCGTTGGCATGTCCAAGGTGACGGCTGCCGAGCAGATGGCCGGTGCCATCGAAGCGGCCCTCGAGCACGACCCGGTGGCCATTGCGGAGAGTTGGATCACGGGCCGGGAGTACACGGTGCCGGTGTTGCAGGGTGAGGCGCTGCCGTCCATCCGCATCGAAACGCCGCGGGGCTTCTACGACTACGAAGCCAAGTACCACTCCAACGACACGCAGTACCACTGCCCGAGTGGCCTCGAGCCTGCGGCAGAAGCCCAACTGCGGAGCCTCGCTCTCCGTGCCTTCACCGCAGTCGGCTGCACTGGCTGGGGCCGAGTGGATTTCATGGTGGGTGCCGATGGGCAGCCACTCATGCTGGAAGTGAACACGGTGCCGGGCATGACGGCCAAGAGCCTCGTGCCGATGGCCGCACGTGCGGCCGGCATCGAATTCGAAGAGCTCTGCTGGCGAGTCCTCGAGACCTCGTTTTCGCGTGAGCGCGTCGTCCAGAGCATGGAGGCCTGATGTCGCTCAATCCCCTGTTTGCCCCATTCCAGCGCTGGCTTGCCCGGCGGGCGCGCACGCGCGCGCGGCAGGGGGCAGCGGTGGAAGAAGCGACACCCATCGACTGGCTGGCCTGGGCGCGTCGCCTTGCCATTCCCCTCGTCACGCTGGTCGTGCTGGCGGCGTTGCTGCTGGCGATGAACCACCCCGTCGAGCGCGTTCGCGTGGAAGGAACTTTCCAGCGCGTGCGTGCCGGTGACGTCGAGAGCGTCGTGCGTCACGTGCTGCACGGTGGCTTCGTCACGGCGAACCTCGGCGAGTTGCGCGGCCGGATCGAGGCGCTGCCTTGGGTCGACCGCGCGCGGATTGCCCGCCGTTGGCCGCAGGGTCTCGTGGTCGAAGTGACCGAACAGGTGCCGGCCGCCC
>JBEGRA010000214.1:0-3258 GCA_041180705.1 Pseudomonadota bacterium
CGGGAGATCCCCCTCGCGCATGCGACGCTGACGCAGGGTGGCGGGCGCCGTCGGGCGCACCACGGCGCGCTCGTTGTCGGAAGGATTCACGGCCACTTCAGCCCCCGGCAGGCGGTGCCGCGGGCGGCACTTGTGCCATGGCGAATTGCAAATCCTCCCAGGCCTTCCGCTTGTCCTGCGGCGCACGCAGCAAATACGTCGGATGGTAAGTCACCACCACTGGAACGGGCGGCACCTGCAAGCGATGGACTTGTCCTCGCAGCTTGGCCAACGGCAGGTCCGTGCCCAACAGGTGCTGGGCTGGGGCCCGCCCAAGACAGACGACAAGCTCCGGCTGCACCAACGCCAACTGGTTCAGCAAGTAGGGAAGGCACTCCGCCACTTCGGCGGGCTCCGGTTCGCGATTGTCGGGTGGGCGGCATTTCAGGACGTTCGTGATGAAGACATCTTCGCGCTGCACGCCACAGGCCTTCAGCATCGCCGTGAGCATCTCTCCGGCCTTGCCCGCACACGGATTGCCGTCGCGGTCTTCTTCCAGCCCGGGCGCTTCGCCGATGATCATCCAGCGGGCGCGACGAGCCCCCGCACCGAAAACAGGCTGGGTACGCCCCCCGCAAAGACCGCAACGCCGGCACCCGCCGACCGCTGCTTCAAGCGGTTCCCAGGCGAGGGAACCGGCAGGGTGCGGCAACCGCAAGGCGGGCGCAGCCGCCACGGTTGGCGCTGCCGGAAGCGGAACCGCAGGACGGGAAACCGGACGCGACTGCGCCCCGGACGAGGCACGCGCTTCGGATGGCGCCGCGACCGGTCGCGAACTTTCGCGGGAGTGGCGGTCGGCAGCCTCCTTGGCATCTTCCCAAGGGAGGGCCTCGACCGGCGGCCGCTCCATGGCAATCGGAGCCGACTCGGGCTTCGGCATGGGCGCAGGCGCAGGCTCCTGTGGTGCGCGCAGCGCGAGCACCTCCAGACCCATCGCCTCCAGATAGGCGAGGCGTCGCGCCTCCATGCCTCAGGCCTCGCCCGACTCGCGGCGGCGACGGAACACCTTGCGCAACACCCACAGCAAGGGGGCGGACAAGGCAAAAGTGCCGCTGATGGCGAGCAGTACCACCGGCGGGTTCGCGGCCACCGCGATGAAGAACAAGGGAACGCCCAGCAGGGACGCGAACTTCACGCGGCGGTTCGCCCCGCTTTCGCCGCCCTTGCCCTTGAAGCTCGGGTACGCGAACTGGCTGACCATGAGCGAGCCGGCCAGCGCTGTGACTCCGAAGCCGAGCGCCAGGCCCGCGAGGCCCGCCTGCCCACCCAGGTCGTAGGTGTCAGCGGTCCAGATGAAGCTGGCCACCAGCGCCGCCGCAGCCGGCGACGGCAAGCCTTCGAAGTAGCGCTTGTCGACGATGGAGGTACGCGTATTGAAACGCGCCAGCCGCAGCGCCGCGGCCACCGCATAGAAAAATGCCGCCAGCCAGCCGAAACGGGCCCAGGCCGAGCCGTAGTCCGCGATGCCGGCGATGCCCCACTGGTAACAGATGAGCGCGGGAGCCACGCCGAAAGACACCATGTCGGAGAGACTGTCGTATTCCTTGCCGAAGGCGCTTTCGGTCTTGGTCCAGCGCGCGACACGGCCATCGAGACCGTCGAACACGCCCGCCAGGAACAGCGACAGGGCGGCCCGCTCGAACTGACCGTTCACGGCGGCGACGATGCCGTAGAAGCCGCCGAAAAGGGCGGCCGTCGTGAACAGGTTCGGCAGGAGGTAAATGGCGCGCCTGGGGCGGAGGGGCTCGTCGGCTGGCATGCTCGGTCCCGGGGGAAGTTGGAAAGGCCGGAGAATGATACTGCACCTCGGCTAAACTGACGGGATTCTGGTCCCTGCCGAGATTTTTGCCCATGCGCCTGTCAGCCTACCCCGTCGCCAATCTCAAGGAAGTGCCCGCCGAAGCGGAGGTCATTTCCCACCAGCTCATGCTCCGCGCCGGCCTTATCCGTCGCCTCGCCGCCGGCCAGTACACCTGGCTGCCCATGGGCCTGAAGGTGTTGCGCAAGGTCGAAAACATCATCCGCGAGGAAATGGACCGCGCCGGCGCGCTGGAAGTGCTGATGCCCACCACGCAGCCGGCCGAGCTGTGGCAGGAAAGCGGCCGCTGGGGGCAGTTCGGCCCCGAACTGCTGCGCTTCAAGGACCGCCACCAGCGCGAATTCGTCTACGGCCCCACCCACGAAGAAGTCGTGACGGACCTCGCCCGTCGCGAACTGCGCAGCTACAAGCAGTTGCCAGTGAACTTCTACCAGATCCAACTCAAGTTCCGCGATGAGGTTCGTCCGCGCTTCGGTGTCATGCGTGCCCGCGAGTTCCTGATGAAGGACGCCTACAGCTTCCACCTGGACGAAGCCTGCCTGCAGCGCGGCTATGACGCGATGTACCACGCCTACAACGCCATCTTCACGCGCATGGGCCTGAATTTCCGCGCCGTGCAAGCGGACACCGGCAGCATCGGCGGTACGGGTTCGCAGGAATTCCATGTGCTGGCGGACTCCGGTGAAGACGCCATTGCCTTCTCCGATGGCGACGCGTATGCCGCGAACGTCGAGAAAGCCGAGGCCGTGGCCCCTGCCGCGCCGCGCGGGCCTGCCACCAAAGCCCTTGCCGAGGTGGAAACGCCGCGCACCAAGACCATCGAAACGCTCACCGCGTTCCTGGCCTGCGGCGCTCACGAAGTGCTGAAGACGCTGGTGGTGGATGCCGATGACGGCGGTCTCGTGGCGCTTTGCGTGCGCGGCGACCATGAACTCAATGCCATCAAGGCGCAGAAACTCCCCGGCGTCGCCAACCCCCTGCACCTCGCGGCGCCGGAACGCATCGTCGAAGTCGTCGGCTGCGAGCCCGGCTTCATCGGGCCTGTCGGCTTGGCCGCCAAGGGCGTTCGCGTCTACGCGGACCACTCCGCGCTGGCCCTGGCGGATTTCGTCTGCGGCGCCAACCGCAAGGACTTCCATCTTTCGGGCGTGAATTGGGGCCGCGACCTGCCCGAGCCGGTGGCCGCGGACCTCCGCAACGTGGTGGACGGCGACCCCAGCCCGACCGGCACCGGCGTGCTGCGTATCGCACGGGGCATCGAGGTGGGCCACATCTTCCAACTCGGCCAGAAGTACAGCGCGGCCATGAAGGCCACCGTACTGGATGCCGAAGGCAAGGACGCAGTGCCGTTCATGGGCTGCTACGGCATCGGCGTCACGCGCGTGGTCGCCGCAGCCATC
>JBEGRA010000215.1:0-3057 GCA_041180705.1 Pseudomonadota bacterium
GTCTTGTTGCCGCCGCTCGACATGCCGGTGCAGTCGTCGCGTTTGATCCAGATTTCCGGCCCACCCAGCGCACGGGAGAGATTGGGCAAGTGTTCGAGCGGCGTCGGCAGATGGGCCAGACGGACACGGGGAAAGCGGGCGAGGTTCATGGCATTACCGGCAAAACGAAAACGGACCCCCAGTTTACGGCGGTTGTGGCACCCCGCGGGCGGAGCGCGGCTGCGTTATGCTTCGGCAGTCCAAATGAAATCGGGAATCCGGGCATGCACTTCCCTTCCGTTCTCCTGGCGGGCCTCGCCGGTTTCGCTCTGTGTCTGGTGCTGGCGGGCCGCTTCGCGCGGCGCGGCCTGCAGGCGCTGGACGCCGCACAGAAGGTGGCGCTGGTAGACCAGGTGGCGAAGCGGCGCAGTACGGGGCTTTGGGTATCGCTGGCCCTGGTAGTGGGCTATTTCGCGGCACTGACGCAGTTCGCAAACCGCCGCCAAGCCTTGCTCGGGTACTTCGTGGTCGCCGGTGTGCTGGTGGCCTTCGGTGTCTACCGCTCGGGCGGCGCCCTGCGGGAAGCCGGCATCACGGCTGAAAAGGCCAAGCCTTTCCGTGTGGCCTCGTGGCTGCGCGTGGCCGGCCTGATGGCACTGTTCATCGGCGTCTGGCTGAGCCTGGGCGACTAGCCGCGAACCGCGAGTTCAACCGCCACGGCGATATCTGCCGGTGGCGCGCCGGGCAGGAACGTACGCAGTACCTCGCCCTTGGGCGATACCAGATACAACAACGCCGTGTGGTCCGTGGCTTTGCTGCTGCTCACCACCGCACCGTAGCTGTCCGCAATCTTCTGCAACAGCGCCGGTTCGCCGGTCAAGCCATGAATACGGGCATCGAAACCGGCCACGTAGCGTGCCAGCACCTGGGCGTTGTCATTCTTCGGGTCCACCGTGATGAGCACCGGCCGCACTGCGTCTGCCACATCGACAGGCATGCGGCGCATGGCCGCAGCCACGGTGCTCAGCGTTGCGGGGCAAACGTCCGGGCATTGCGTGAAGCCGAAGAACACCAACTGCGGCGCGTCCCGGAGGTCGCCGGCCTTCAGCGTCAGCCCGGTGGTATCCACCAAGCCCCGGAAGTCCGGGACCTGACGACCAGTGCGACGCTCGACCACCGCCGCGCTGTTGAGCAGCACGGCCACGGCGGCCGCGCCCAGCAATACGCCAATAGCGAGCGTGACCACGAGGGCTCTGGTGGACAAACCACCAGAGGCCTTGTTCGCCTTCTTTTTCACCATGCAGGCATCCTACCTCAGTAGTCGAAGCGCACTTCGGCATTCACCGTGCGGCCCGGATACGGGTGGAACTGGTAGTAGAGGCGGTTGGTGAGGTTGTCCACGCCGACAGCCAGCGACACCTGCTTCGACGGCTTGAACGTGGCCTTGGCATCGAACACCAGATAGGGGGCAAATCCGAGATAGGTGTTCGGGCGAATATCCGCATTCGGATAGCCGTTCCGCTGCACGCCGCTGTAGCGTCCAGCCAGCGACAAACTCCAACGGTCGCTGGCGTGGTAGCTGCCCACCAGACGCGCACGCCACTTGGGAACGCGCTGCTGCCAGTTGCCCACATACGTCGGCTGCGCGATGTCCTTCGCGATCAGCGACTGCGCGTACGTGAGGCTGCCCGTCACGTCGAGGCCGCGAATACCGGCATCAGCCACCTGCCAGGCCACTTCCGCACCCCGCGAACGCACCAGGTCCACGTTCGACCAGTAGGTCGATACGCCCGTGGCAGTGGTGTAGTTCGGGTCCGTGACCGGCACCGGCTGCTTGATGAGCGCGCCGTGGTTGTTCTCGTGGAACAACGTGCCGCGCAACCAGCCATGCGCATCGCCCCAGTGGAAATTGCGCTCGGCATTCAGCTCGAGCGAAGTGACTCGTTCCGGCTGCAGGTTGGGGTTGTTGTAGTTCACCACGTTCAGCGTGTTGGGGATGCTGCCCTGGAACAGCTCGGCCACCGTCGGCAGACGGAAGGCACGGCCCCAGGAGGCGCGCAGAGTCCAGTCTTGCGCCGGCACCCACTGCACGGCGAGCTTCGGCGAAGCGAAGCGATCGCCGCGGCCGGCAAAGCGCTGCTCCTTCACGCCGGTGGCAACAAAGCCGTTGCGGGCCTTCCAGTCTTCGTAGCGCACGCCCGCCGTGGCTTGCCAGCCTTCTGCGAAACGCCACACGTCCTGTGCGTAGAGGGCCGTGGTGCGCGTCTCGCCCGCGAAGGCGCTGGCGCGCGTACCGGAAGCGCTGTTGCGCCAATCGGTCACGTTTTCCACCGTGTTATCTAGCGTATAGCGGTCCACGTGGAAGCCGAAAGAGGCCTGATGCGTACCGCCCTCGCCACCCGGACGCCAATCGAGCGCGCCGTCGGCGGTGCGCCAATTCGTGCCGTCCAACTTGGTGAGCGTACCGGCAAGGGCCGTGTGTGCCGTTTGCTTGCGGCGCTGGTCCTTGCCGTAGTCGTAGGCACTGGCAGACAAACGCCAGTCGATGGCGCCACCGTCGGTGTCGGCCAGTTCCACGCCGTGCAACGTTTGCTGGAGTTCCTGATGCTGCAGACCGAAGTTGGTCGCGGCGGAGGTGACGCGCTTGCCGCCACCGACATCCACGGTGCCGGAAAGAACGGTGTTGCCGTTGGCATCGCGCAGATAGCTTTCATAGCCGAGGTCGGAACGGTTCTGCCAGTAGCCGAAGGTGTACTGCAACTGCAGCCCCGGACGGAATTCCCAGGCGGCCTTGAACTTGCCCGTGTCCTGCGTCGTATCGTCGATGCTGGTGGCGCCCACGATGAAGCGACGCGCGCCGTATTGGTCGGTTTCGTCGACAGCACCCGACAAGGCGCCCACACCCACCGCCGGCGTCGAGGTGATGGCCGCGAAGGCAATGGGCTGACCCAGCGACTGCAGGTGGTTGGCACTGACCCACACCGAAAAGTCGCCAATGCGGTCACCGATGATGCCGCTGTACTGACGACCGTTGTAACGATCCTGCGTCTTGTAGGCCTGGAAGTCCTGCGAGAAGGT
>JBEGRA010000216.1:0-4116 GCA_041180705.1 Pseudomonadota bacterium
GAAGTTCTCAGCCGCGTCGGCACCGAAGTCGGCCTCTCGCCTTGGGTGGAGATCAGCCAGGACATGATCAACCGCTTCGCGGACCTGACCGACGACCATAATTTCATCCACATCGACCCGGGCGCGGCGGCCGCCACGCCCTTCGGCGGCACCATCGCCCACGGGTTTCTGGTGCTGTCCATGCTGGCCAGCCTCGCCAAAGGCGTGGACGTGGCGCTGGAGGGACTGATGACTGGCGTGAACTACGGCTTCGACAAAGTGCGCATGGTGGCCCCCGTGCGCGCCGGCAAGCGCATTCGCGGCAGATTCATCCTCAAGGATTTCGCTGAAAAGGGCCCGGGGCAATGGCTGTCGACCTTGGCCGTCAGCGTGGAAATAGAAGGAGAAAGCCGCCCCGCCATCGTGGCCGAGTGGCTGAGCATGCAGTGGGTCAGAACACCCGCGTGACGCGCGGCCGACGGTCGGCCAAAAGCACCGACTGATCGCCGATTTATTGCGACAGTTGTTTCTGACAGTAATGGTGTTACTATTACTGCCATGAACGACGCACCCCCCACAGATCGCTACACGCTGGAAGAGCTGGAAAGGCTCTCCGGCGTTTCCCGGCGCACCATCCGCTACTACATTCAGCTTGGGCTGGTCGCTCGCCCCTTGGGCGAAACCCGCGCCGCTTTCTACAGCTGGCAGCACCTGAACGACCTGCTCAGCATTCGGCGCCTGACGGAAGCCGGTCTTTCGCTGGAAGCCGTCCGTGCACAACTGCGCGCCGCCGCCCCGGGTAGCGCCGGTGCAGCTCCTGCCCCCATCGCTCCGGGCACGGTGCAATTGAAATCCCACGTCGTTCTGGCCCCCGGCCTGGAACTCGTGGTCGACCCGGCGCAAGCCCGCCTGTCACCGCCCCGCCTTCGCCAGCTCGCTCGTGAACTGGCAGACCGCTTCGCGCAACTCCAGCAGGAGGAAGACCAAGATGAATCCGTTTGAATCCCAAGCCACCTCGCTCGTCACCAAGCACGGTCAGGCCATTCCGCTGCAGGGCGTACGCGCGCAAGGTCGTCTCGACGGTCTGGTCTTCACGCTGGAAGTGGAACAGCGCTACCAGAACCCCCTGAAGGATTCGGTCGAAGCCGTCTACACCTTCCCGCTGCCGTCGCGCGCCGTCCTGCTCTCGCTCGAGCTCGAAGTGGGCGGCCAGAAGCTCGCCGCCATCGCCACGCCGAAGGCCGAAGCAAAGCGCCGTTACGAGGCAGCCATCGACAATGGCGACACCACCGTCCTGCTGGAGCACAACGGCCACGGTCTCTACACCGTCAGCCTCGGGCATCTTCGTGCCGGCGAAGCGGCAACCATCCGCTACCGCTACGTGGAATTGCTGGACGCTTTCGAAGGCTACGTGCGTCTGGCGGTCCCTACCGTCATCGCACCACGCTACGGGGACCCTGCAGCGGCCGGCCTCAGCGGTCCCGCCATTCCCTTGAATTCGTTCCTCGCCGAATATCCGTTCGATATCGAAGTGCTGCTGGCAGGCCTTGCCACGGACGCCGGTGTGCGCAGCCCTTCGCACGCTACCCATATCGTGGCCACTGCCGAGGGCCTGCGTGTCACCCTGCGTCGCCAGGGTTTTCTCGACAAAGACTTCGTCCTGCAACTGCAAGCCGCCAGCCTGCCGCAGCGCGCTCTGGTCGCGCGAGACGGCGAAGGTTGGGCAGTACTGGCCAGCCCCGCCTACGCCACCGCGGCGCAACCCGATGGCCCGTTCACGGTGAAGGTGCTGCTGGACTGCTCCGGGTCCATGGGCGGCCAGCGTATCGAAAATGCCAAACGTGCGCTGTCCAAGTTCCTGCGCAACCTTTCCATTGAAGACCGTTTCTCACTCACCTGCTTCGGCAGCAGTCATCAGCACATCACGACGGGCCTCGAGACCCTCGACAAGGCCGTTCACGAAGCCCTGCTGCTGCGCGTTCGAGATATCGGCGCCGACCTCGGTGGCACAAACATGGCGGAAGCCCTGGACGCCACGGTCAAGATCCGCGCACCCCGTGGCACGGATATCCTGCTGATCACGGACGGCGAAGTTCACGACGTCAACAGTTCACTGAAGCAGGTGGCGAAGGCAGGACATCGCCTGTTCGTGGTGGCCATCGGCGCCGCGCCCAACGAGGCTCTCGCCACCGCCTTGGCCACCGAGACCGGCGGCGCGGTCGAGTTCATCCGCGACGAACAGGACGCGGAAGAAGCCATCTTGCGCATGTTCAAGCGCCTGCGAACGCCCGCTGCCGATGTCGGCCGCGTGAACTGGGCCGATGCCAAACCCGAATGGGCGCTGCCGGTAGCCAAGCAGGTCTTCAATGGCGACACGCTGCATCTGGCGGCCGGCTTCAGTTCTCGACCTGTCGGCACCATCAATGCGGCTGTCGGAAACCATTCTCTTCCTTGCCCCATCCCGCTGGAAGAAACGACAGGAGATTGGCTGCCTCGTTTGCTGGCAGCGCGCCGTCTGGCTGCACTTCCCGCGGCTGAAGCTCGCGCCTTGGCCGTCCGCCACAACCTCGTGAGCGAATACACGAGCATGGTGGTGGTCGCCGAACGGGAAGACGGTCAGAAGCCGGAGAACCTCCCGGTCACGGTGGCGGTGCCGCAAATGCAAGTCGCTGAAATCCATCGTCCGATGCTTCGCCGGGCATCGTCGGTCGACCATTCCATCGTATTCGGGCGGCCCTCGATTGCAGCGCCACAAAAAATCGTTCGTTCGTACGGGGCGCCTGCGCCGTCCGCAGCACCTGCAAGCTCGGTTGTGCAAAGTGTGCGGGCTTTGGTCAACCGGGTGTTGCCGCCGCGGCTGACGCCTGCGCAAGTCGACAAGGCCCTCGCGTCTGCATGGCTGGACGCCCAGTTCCAGGCGATGGCGAGAGGCGAAGCCGGCTTGCAAAGCCTGGCGGAACTGGTGGCATACGGTGCCTCCGGCGAGTTGCTCGAGAAGCTGCAAGCCTTGGTGGATGAAGGGCACGAGGAAGCGGACGTGGTGACGGCTTTCATGGCATGGCTGGCCGCGCAGTTCCCGCTGCCTGCAACGGCCACGCAGGAACAGTCGCAGCAACTGGCCGACGCCGTGTTGCCGCGGCGCTTCCGCGGGCTACGCAGCGCCATGAAGAAGAGCCTGCGGGCAGCCTGAGCAGCAAAGGGGCCATGGAAAACGCGCGGCGGCTGAAACCGCCGCGCGCTCTTCATCGAAGTGCAACGGCAACCCGCTAGATTCGGGGAAACCCTGATTCCGTCCTTCAGCCCGGCTGTAGTACTTCTAACTTCATGAAACACCAAGCCCCTGCGGCCCGCTGGGCCGCCGCTCTCACCGCGGCTTTCGCCATGTCTCAGGCGGACGCCGCTGCTGCGCCGGCAGTCGGCGCCGCTGCCAGCCACGACCACGCTACTGGCTCGGGCCTCGCCCGCACCACCGCCGGTTCAGGGCACCAGCACTACCTTGCCGATGATGCGGCGCTCCTGGAAGGCCCGCAGCACCTTTGGGGCGTCGGCTAAGGGGTAACGCTCCGTCACGGTGGGCCGCAGTTCACGGGTGGCCACCATGCGCAGCATCTCCTGCAGGTTCGCGGCACAGCGCTGCGGTTCGGCCTGCACGAAGGCCCCATAGAACACGCCCACGATCGAACAGCCCTTGAGCAGGGTCAGGTTCAGCGGCACCCGCGGAATATCCCCGGCCGCAAAGCCAATCACCAACAAGCGGCCCTTCCAGGCCATGGAACGCACCGCGGCTTCCGTGTAGGCCCCGCCTACGGGGTCGTACACCACGTCCACGCCCTTGCCACCGGTAATCGCCTTCAGGCGTTCGCGCAGGTCTTCCGTGGCGTAATTGATGCACTCATCGGCGCCCGCCGCGCGACAGGCCGCCAGCTTTTCGTCCGTGGAGGCCGCCGCGATAACCCGCGCTCCCATCAGTCGACCGAACTCCACCGCTGCCAGGCCCGTGCCACCAGCAGCCCCCAACACGAGCAGGGTTTCGCCCGGCTTCAGTTCCGCGCGGTCTTTCAGCGCGTGGTACGTCGTGCCATAGGCCAGCGTCAGCGCGGCGGCTTCATCAAACGGCACGGCATCCGGCAGGTGGGT
>JBEGRA010000217.1:0-2807 GCA_041180705.1 Pseudomonadota bacterium
TAGACGGGCATGCGCCTACCACCGCACGATGCGTTTCGTGGTTGCGTGAAATCACCTCCGGGAAGACGCTGGCCCCGCAGACCGTCAGGAACCGCATCACGGCGTGCCGGCAGTTCTGCGGGTGGCTGGTGGTGCAGGAAGTGCTGCAGTCGAACCCGTGGGCATCCGTGCCGGCGCCGCGTGGCCGGGCAGGTCAAGGGCAGGACGCTCTGACGGACTCCCAGGTTGACGCGCTGGTCAAAGCCGCGACGAGGGCATCTAAGACCGGCCGCAAGCCAAGCGACCGCGCCAGCGCCGCCAACCGCGCCAACCTGTACCGCTTCCTGCAACTCACTGGACTTCGCCGCGGCGAGGCCCGGACGCAGCTGTGGAGCGACATCGATCTCAAGATGCGCACGATGGTCGTAAGCGCCGACAAGGCCCGGCGGCGAGACGCTGTGCCACTGAGTGCCGCAGCCTGCCGCCTGCTGTCAGGTCTTGCCAAGAACGGCCCAAAGGTGTTCGACCGCATCGTCACAGACAAGGCTCTGCAAGCTGACCTGTCTGCCTGCGGCATTGTCGGTCGATACTCCTGGCACTCCTTCAGGGCCGGGTACATCACCGCTTCGTTCGAAAACGGAACCCCGCCGGAATTGATCCAGAGGCTAGTTCGACACAGGTCTATCGATCAGACCCACAGGTATTTGCGTCACAAGGAGGAACGGCTCAGGGAGGCCGCCGAGGCACGGGTGGCAAAAAAGTTCGGCAATTTCGGTTACACAAAACCTCGTGTGGCCGATAGGTTTCGCGTGGATTCACTTATGGACGAGACCACCAACACCTTCGCGAACTCTTCGACGACCAGCCCGAGCGCTGCGTCTCGTCGCGGTGAATCCACATCTCGGGCTGGTCTTCGATTGGTTCGCAGCCGTTCGTCTGTCTCCCGGCAAACACAACAGGCCCGCGCATCGCGCGAGCCTGTGTGTGTGAGTCGGGGTGACAGGATTTGCACCGACACCCGGACTCGGGTGATCGAACGGCTCTTGGAATTGAACACCGACGAGGCTGTGCTGCTCGCCGGTGCGCTGCTTTTGCAGCAGGGAGCCACTCGTGAGCAAGGAAGCAACGATTCAGGCCCGGGTCTCGTGGGCGAAGAAGGCCGAGGATGTGACGATTGCGATGCAGAACCTCGCCAGCATGGGCGAGACGCTGGACGCGACCAAGATCCAGCTGGTGATTGACAGCCGGCTCGGGGATGTCGTGCGGGTGCTGCAGGCACGGACGCACGGACACGCATCTCCGAATCAGGTGCTGATGGCAGTGGATGATGTGCTGATGAACCGGGTGCAGCCCCGCAAGGTGCCGCTCGTTTCGCTCGGCCAGGGCGACTACAAGCGCGAGATCTACGAAGAGGATGTGGCGAAGGCGCTGCTCGCGCGCCATTCGTGGGCCGCCAATTGCAAGCGCGCGTTCCGCCGTTTGCTGGGGGTCGCCTAATGACCCAGCAGCAGGTTGCAGACCGTCTCGGCGTCAGCCGCAAGACCGTGAACAAGGAGGAGCGCCAGGCGCTGCAGAAGTTCGCAGACGCGGTGGTTGCCCTCGCCCAAAACGACCCTCGATTCCTTTCCATGTTGCAGGAGGCGTTCCGATGCACGAACTCGTTGAGCTCCTGAAGAAGCGCGTGGTGCATGACCTGCCCGCCGCCGAGTACCACGCCGCCGAGGCGCTGGGATCGAGCACGATCCGGGCGCTGCTGTCCTCGACCCCGGCGCACGCGCTGTACAAGCTGCAGCACTCGGAGCCGAGCGAGGCGATGGCGCTGGGCACGGCGGTGCACTGCTCCGTGCTGACGCCGCAGCTCTACAGCGCAGAGATCGCGATCGCACCGGAGTGCGACCGACGCACGACCTTAGGTAAGGAAACCCACGCAAAGTTTCTTTCCTCGGTCGGCAACCGCACGGTCATCACGCTCAAGCAGCAGGAGACCGTCGACAAGGTGTGGGGCGCCATCAACGCCTGCCGCACCGCGAAGGCCCTGCTCGACCGCTGCCAGCAGCGCGAACTGAGCCTGTTCCACCTGGACAAGTACGCGACGAAGGCCCGGCTTGACGCCTACAGCCGCGGGATCGTGCTGGACATCAAGACGACCCGGGACGCCAGCCGTGCGGCGTTCGAGCGGTCGATCAGTCAGTACGGGTACGGCATTCAGGCTGCGCACTACCGCCGCGTGATGGAAGGCGTGCAACTGCCCTTCTCCGACTTCATCTTCATCGTGGTCGAGACCGAGCCGCCCTATGGCGTGGCGGTCTACGCGATGGAAGAGGAGGTCATCGCGCTGTACGAGCCGCAGGTTGAGCAGGCGCTGACGGATTGGAGCGTGTGCCAGGAAACGCAGTCGTTTCGCGCTTACCCGGACGAGATTCAGAAGGTAGGCGTGCCGCGCTGGCTGCGCCGGCAGCTTGAGGAAGGAGCGATGGCGGCATGACTACTCCTGAAGAGCGGACGATGGCGGTCTTCAAGGTGCAGGCGTTCCTGAAGAACCTGATGCTTGGCAACTACCCACGGGTCTCAAAGGAGGTCCGCGCAGAGGCTCGGCGCATGCTGAAGCACTACCCGATGGCGTGCGACCTGCTTTGCCGTGACGCATGGGACCAGCCGACCGTGCAGAAGTGGGCCACCGAAATGGACAGCCGCTGGCGCGGCGAGGAGGACTGGGAATGAGCGACGATCCAGCCAGCCGGGATGGAATGCGGTGGGAGATCCGACGCAGCCTCATCGAACGCCTGCATATTCCGTGGGATGCGATGGGCGAGATGGCGAACCAGCAG
>JBEGRA010000218.1:0-3291 GCA_041180705.1 Pseudomonadota bacterium
GCTTGGCCGCCTGATGCCACACCGAAGTGGCACCCATCTTGATGTGCGTGATGCCCACGGGGATGCGTGCTTCGCGACCAATTCGCAGCACTTCGTCGAACGACTCGAATACCTTGTTCGACTCATCGCGTACATGGCTGAGGTAGGTGCCATGGTGGGCGGCTGCCACCTTCGACAGGGCCACCACTTCTTCGGTGGTGGCGAAATGCCCCTGCTCGTATTCCAGGCCAGTGGAAAGACCGAAGGCACCGTCGAGCATTTCCTGCTGCAGCAAGGCCTCCATGCGTGTCTGTTCGGCCGGCGTGGACGCACGGTAGAGGTCCTTGCCCATCACCTGCATGCGCAAGGTGGCATGGCCGGCGAAGCTCGCCACGTTGATGGCGGGTGGCGTGGCCTGCAGACGGGCGCGGTAGGCCGCCATGGGAAACACGGACTCGCCATCCTGCCCGACGACGACCGTGGTCACGCCCTGCCGCGACACCGTGGCAGCGTCCAAGTCGTCGAAGAGGCCGGCATCGGCATGCGAATGCGCGTCGATGAACCCAGGCGCGAGCGCGAGACCCTGCTGGTCACTGACCGTTTCGCCGGGCTCCGGCGCCAGTTGCGGAGCAACCGCGACAATCTTCGTACCGCGCACGCGCACATCCGCGGCGAAAGGCGCAGCCCCCGTGCCGTCGTACACCTGCACGTGTTGCAGCAGCACATCGGCGCGCGCTGCAACCGCAGAGCAGGCCAGCGCCAACCCGATGGCCGACGCGAGCAAGCGGGAAAGTCTTGGCGTAGACATGGGATGCGGCCTCAGAGCAGGAAAGGCACCAGTGCCTTGCGTTGAGCGGGGTAGTCGGCGAACTGTTCGCGATACCAGCGGTGATGCGCCACGGCGCGCGGCACTAGGTTGGCTGCGGTCCAGATGACGAAAGTCCAGGCGGCCGGCGAAGCGGCGGCGATGGCGAAGCCGGTCCATTCGAGCAGTTCGCCGAAGTAGTTCGGGCACGACACGTAGCGGTAGAGACCACCCTCGGGAATGCGGTAGCCAGTCTCGCCGGGCCGGCGCAGGCCGAACAAGATCTGGTCCGACTGCAGATTGATGCCTGCACCCAATACCCACAGGCCGAGCCCCAGCAAAGTCATGGGCTCACTGAACCAAATCCACTCGTACTGCGGCCCGAACACCGTCAGGCTGCGCCCGTTCAAATAGGCGTTCACCAGATTGAAGAAGATGGCCAGGCCGCAGATGGACAAGGGCATGAGTTTGGCGCGGCCGGGATTGCGCAGCGGATAGATGAAGGTGCGGTTCACGTAGTGAGCGGCCCACAGCCCGAGGAACACCCAGCCGCCGGGCAACGACGGCGGTGCCAGCAGGAAGCACACCACCATGACGATGAGAGACGGGGCTTCCATCAACATCCACCCCGCCCAACTCGGAATGAGCGGCCCCCACCCGCTGCGGCCATGTCGCCCATACGGCGCAGTGATGAAGAACAAGGCGAGAAAGGTGATGACGGCAACACCGATCCACACGGGCATCAGCGCGCCAAACAGGGCTTGTTCGTTCATGGTTGCAGCATCCCCGCTTCACGGAACCACTCGAAGGTATCACGCACCGTAGCTTCCAGCCCACGGGGCGCATAGCCCAGTTCCCGTCGGGCGCGCTCGCTGCTGATATCGAGATGGTTGCGCAGCGCGTAGAGCGACTCCGGCGTGAACAAAGGCCGACGCCCAGCCAAGTGCGCGAACCATTCAGCACCCGGAGCCACGCTTCTGGCCAACCACATGGGCGCCACCAACCAGGGCGCTCGCTTCCCGGTCACCTGTTCCACGAGACGGGCAAGTTCGGCGACGCTGGCGCGTTGCCCCCCGAGCAGATAGCGGCTACCCGCAGGCGCGCGGTCCGCAGCGGCGAGAATGCCGTCGACCACATCCCGCACGTCCACCCAATCGAAGCCGCCGGCCACCAACCCGGGCAACCGACGGTGGTAAAGATCCAGCAGTACCTCGCCCACGTGCGAAGGGCGGAAATCATTCGGTCCGAGGATGGCCGTGGGGTTGAGGATGACGGCATCGAGCCCGGCTGCGATGGCTGCATGGACCACGCGCTCGGCTGCCACTTTCGAAGCGTCGTAGCCCGGCAGGTCGCGCCCGGTGGCAAACGCCCGGTCTTCGGTGATGGGCTCATGGCGCGGCTGCGACGCCAGCGCGTGAATGGAACTGACATGGACCACCCGTGCCACACCAGCCGCGCGGCAGGCATCCACGACGCACTGCGTGCCGCCTACGTTCACGCGATGCAGTTCAGCGCGCTCGCGCGGGTCGATGGAGACCTTGGCCGCCAGGTGATAAACGCGTTGCGCTCCCTGCACCAAGCGCTGCACGGCGTCTGCGTCGTTGACGCTGCCGTGGCAGTGTTCCACCGGCAGCCCCGCCACACCGCGAGTGTCCGAATGCACCAGAATGCGGACCTGGTCGCCGCGCGCGAGCAATGCACGCACGAGCGTGGCCCCTACATGCCCGGCTGCCCCGGTAACGGCGACTTGCATGGCAGACCGGGAGCAAATGCCTGTGGCGCCTGCCCCCGTCCGCCTCAGACCTGCGTCAGCCAGCCGCGGGTATCGGGCGTGGTGCCCTGCTGCAGCCCCACCAGCGCCGCACGCAAGCGCTGCGTGTTGGGGCCAACACCTCCGTCACCCACGCGGAATTCCTCTCCGCCGCGGATGAGCGTGCCCACGCCGGAGAGCACCGCTGCCGTGCCGGACAAAGCGGCCTCGCCGGTCTTCACCCACTCGAGCATTTCCTCGACGGTGAAGACGCGCTCTTCGACCTTGAAGCCCAACTCCGGCGCGACTTTGAGCAGCGAATCGCGGGTGACGCCGTGCAGGAAGCTGCTGTCGAGGCTGCGGGTAAGGATGTGGCCTTCGCGAATGAGCAGGAAGTTGGCAGCGCCAGTCTCCTGCACTTCGCCACCCGGGCAGAAGAGCACCTGGTCCACGCCATACTGCTTGCGGGCGGCCAACGTGGGGCCGAGGGCCGCGGCGTAGTTGCCACCGGTCTTCACCACGCCAAGGTGGGCAGCACAACGGGTGGCGTGTTCTTCGACGTAGATACGCAGCGGCTTGGCGCCGCCGGCGAAGTAGTCCCACACCGGACTGCACAGCACGATGAGCATGGCCGAGGTGGACGGCGTGGCGGCCGCACCGATATTCGGCGTGGTACCGATGAGCATGGGGCGCAGGTAGAGCGCGCCGGGAGCGTCCGGCACTTCGGCGCGGTTGCGGTCGATGGCGGCGAGCACCA
>JBEGRA010000219.1:0-4741 GCA_041180705.1 Pseudomonadota bacterium
CGAGCGGGGCACGCCTGATTAGTCATCCCGCATGCAATAGCACGGGAGATCTGCCGACCCGCAGTGGACGCAGAACTCGCGGAACAGGTCAGCCCGCTGGTCGTCCGTCAGGGCGTGTAGCTGGTCGAGGATGGCCGGCGTCGCTGCGATGGCTGCGATGGCTGCACGGGCGGCGGCCATAGCCTTCTCCCGCCGGTCGCGCATGTCGTAGGCGTAGACGCTGTCGAACGCTTCCTGGTCGATCGCCCGCGCGACCCGTTCGACCATGCTGTTGTCGGTCATTCTAGGCTCCCTGAACACCACAAGAACGGCCCTGTGGGCTGCCACCAGCGCGCCACCAGTTTTTGGTCAAAAGTGGTCGATTCCGGTCACTTACCCACAAGTTAGAACGTCAGCGGAACCTGACGTTTCTTCCTTATTTTTCAGTGGGTTACGGTGGCGCTCCCTACGGGATTCGAACCCGTGTTTCAGCCTTGAGAGGATCGAGAACAATCGTATGTTTTCAATCGCTTAACGCTTCGCGCCGCCAATTTGCCACCAGTTCTAAGCGTATCGATGCTCCTGCCACCAATCGTGGTGGGCTTCACATGCTGGTACCGATGCAGGCTGCGAACGTCGCGCCAGGCACCGAGATCCGCAGCCTGACGGTCAGGGATGCCAGCATCGAGGGCTGCGGTGGCAAGCGCGTGACGCGATTGGTGCGGCGTGTACTCGACGCCCAGCTGCTCGCGCAGGGGCTTGAGCCACGCATAGACGCCCCTGCGGGTGCGCCACGGGAAGACGTAGCGCCCGCCCTTGGGCAGCCCCGCCAGCACGGCTACAAGGGCCGCTGAGAGGGGGATGACGATCTTGTCGTCGGTCTTACCCACCTTCGCCGCGAGGCGTCCTGCGGGCAGATTTACGGCCTCCCACTCGATGTTGATGGCATCGGTGATCCGCAGGCCCGTCTCGTACAGCACGGCCAGGATGGCGCGCTTGTGGCCCTCCACGGCCTCCATCAGCCTGGCCATGTCCTGATCCTGCGCCGGCTTGCGCGGCGATCGGCGGCTCTCGGGGAACTTCTTGAACCTGCGGTACTCCACCCAGCCCTGCTCGCTGGCGTAGTGCATGACGGCGGCCACCGGCACGATCACCTTGCGGTTCTTGGTCGGGCCCGAGGCGTTGGCCCGCAGCGCGTTGGCAGCCTCGATGGCCTGCGCGTGCCGGATCTTGGCCAGCGGCACATCCTTGAACCATGAGGACACAGCCTGCAGCAGCTGCTGGTCCTGTCGGCCCGGACGCTTCCACTCCATGAAGGCCCGCGCAGCGCGGTCGAAGGTTACTTCGTCGCCGGCATCAGGAACGGCGTCACTGAGGTAGTCGGCGTAGTACTGCGCTGCCCACTTCTCAGCGCTCTTGCGATCCGCCTGGCCCGTGCTGACCTCATGGCGTCGGCCACCGAACGTCCCACGGACGTACCAGTACGGTCGCCTTCCTGGTTTGATGAGTTGGTATGGGAATCGCGGCATCTGCGTTCCTTCGCTTTCAGGAGTTCTAGGTCAGCTGGGTCGATCCGTTCAAGACGCCCGCTGCCGAACGTCGATATGCTGTGCTGCTGCAACTTGCGCGTCAGCGTGCGCCGCGACCATCCCAGGCGATCGGCGGCCTCGGACAAGGACAGGGCGCGGTCAGTCATCGGCTTTCTCCTGCGACGGCGCGGGGACGGGACGCCAGTGCGTTGGCTGGAGCGGGTTGGCCGCGTAGCCGGTCGAAAAATCGTCGTAGCTGTCGTCCAGCCACAGCGGCTTGGTGTTGCCGCTGAAGCCTTCGTCTACGCGAAAGCTGCCAACCTTGGGGCGACGAAACTTAGGACCCCAGAGACACACTTCAGTCCCATCCTTCGGTGCCGTCTCAATCGGCTCCCATTGGTCCGCCGCCGCGATGGCCGCGCGGGCTAAGTCTGCCGGCAGGGCGTCGGTGTACCGGAGATTGCGGATAACGCGCGCCACGCGCTCGACGCGGTCGGTGTCGTGGTCAACGGTCATCGCGGCCCCTCTTTAGTGCGCGCTCTGCAATTATCCGCATGGAGTCGGCCGCCACATCGCCAGCGATCTGCGGGACGTTGATAACGTCCCGTAGCCCTTCCTCCAACGCCTTAATCCGCGCGGCCTGCCGGGCGATGGTGTCGGCGGCTTGTTGGCACAACAGATCAGCCGGGCCGTTGTCAAATTCCACGCGCCTTTGCAGCCGCTCGACCAGCGCGGCGGTGTCTGTGGTGTCAGTCATGTCGTCTCCTTAACGGGCGCGCGGCGGTTCCAGGCGGCGATGGCGGCGTCCTCGTATTCGTCGCCAATCTCAATTCCGCATTCGTCGCAGTGGATTGTGTGCCAGCACGGGAAATCATCCGGCATTTCCATCGTGTAGCGCAGGACGGGCAGCGTGCCGCAGAACGGGCATGTCTTCAGGTCGGTCATCACATCACCAGCAGTAAGTGGTGCTGCCCGTCGTCCTGCACCCCGCGCCGTTGCTCCAGGTCGAGAGGCCCTGCTGGTTGATGATGGCCGTGCTGCCATCGGGGTACATGACGTAGGGCCCGTTGCGCGTGATCATGCCCTGCGGCGTGTAGATCGTGCCGTTGGGCTGCGCCGGCACGATCTGCGGCTGCGGCGCGCGGGGTGGCTGCCAGGGCTGCTGGGCGATCGCCGGGGTGGCGATCATGGTGACGCCGAGAGTGGCGTACAGCAGCTGGTTGCGGATGAAGCGGGTCATTTTTTGGCTTCCTCTTCTCGTTCGATGGCCTTCGCCAGGAAGAACAGACACTTCTGCAGATCCTTGGACTTGTCGCCCTTGCGGCCAGCGCGACTCATGTACTTCATCGCGTTGAACAGCAGCGGGTCGTTAGGGAACCAGTCCATCATCACGTTGAACGGTTCATACTTCCTTCCCTCGATGTAGTGGGCGGGTGCCGTGATATCGTTGAACTCGGGAGGGATATCTTCACTCATCGGAACCACCCCATGATGCGCTGCAGCAGGGAGGGTTGTGGCACGGGTGTGACAGGCACAGGCGGCTGCGGCGCAGGAACAGCTGGCGGCGAGACATACACGGGCTTCTTGACCTCGGGGTTCATCAGCCGCCGCTCGCGACGGCGCATGGCATGGCTGTCGGTCGGCACGAGGTAGAGGAACGTGTGCCGGTACTTCTGCTTCTCCCAGCCATAGAGCCTGGCCGCCTGCGAGACGGAGTCCGATCCGATGAAGAATCCCTCATCGATCCCCATGCTCGGGGTCACCCACATGCCGCGCGTCTCCTTGGCATTCAGCCGGCGGCACATCTTGCGTGCCCCAGTCTCCTGCGATTGCCGCATCCTCCTTTGACCGGCAGACATGTTCTTTCTCGATTCATCGCTGCGACGCCGGGGCGAGGTATAGGTGATCGGGCTGTCGTCTGGCGGGCAGGACTGCGGGCGTCCCATCGGCGGTTGATGCATGGTCGTTTCTCCTTTCAAGCAGCAGTCGGGGTAGAACGGGTGTCGCGCACCTCGCGCAGCACCTTGAGGGCAGCACGGCCAATACGTCGCGGCGCGTTGTGCGCCATCACCACCAGGCTCTCGATGATGACCTTGTCGCGCTGGCCATGACGACGCGCGGCGTAGGCGTTCTTGAAGTAGGTTTCGGTGCAACCTTGCAGAGTCGATTTCATACCGAACTCATGGCGAAGAGGATGAGGAGGAGGCCGATCGTCAGCATCCAGCGGTGGAGGTTGGCGACGGTCATTAGAGAACAACCGGAGAAGATCGCCGCAGATCCGCCTGCTCGATCGCCGCGATCTGGCGCTCGATCTCTGCAATGTTGGCGAGGCGGTCGCGGACAGCATCGTCCGTCAGGTCGCTGAGTGCGGCGTTGACCGCCGTCAGGGACTCTTCAACGTCGCTGGCGCCGTGACGTTCAGCGAAGTCGTTGATCAGCTGCTCGATCGCCTGGGCGAGTGCCTGTGCCTGCTTGTAGACATTCCCGACGACCAGTCGGGCGTCGTCGAGTTGGCGGTAGAGATATTCAGTTGCGGGCAAAATTGCCTCCCTGCCATGTGGACAGGGAGGCATTCAAACAGCAATCTGTTACATCGTCAACAGGAAACACATAGTCAGACCGAGAACAGATCCGACATTGTCATAACCCGCTGCATGCGGACGATGTGCTGGACTGGTATCTCCAGCACCCGGTCCGGGTTGTATTGCTGGAAACGCATGGCTTTTGAAGTCACGGCTGCCAGCTTCTTGATTATGACTCGGATCTCGGCATCCGGGCCGTCCTGGTACTCGATGATCGCGTGATCGCCGACCCGAGGGCGGCGACGCTCAACGAATACCAGGTCGCCGGGACTGAATGCCGGAACCATCGAAACATCCTCGATATACAAGGCAAATACGTCTGTCCGGCCATTCAATGATGGCGGTCTACGAACATGATCTATGGCGTCTCCCCGCATCATCACCATCCCATTCCCACCGCTGGCGGTACCCAGCACTGGGACATCCTTCGCCATGGATGCAGGAATTGGTGGCACAACCTGCGGTGCAGAGACAACAGAAAAAGGTACGGCTTTTTCTTTGTGCGCCTCCGTACCAGTCCGCAGCCAATGCGGTGTTACCCTAAGTGCCATAGCTAACTCGTGGAGAAAACGAGGACTTTCTGTTTTCCCCGCCTCCAGGTTCCCGATGGCACTCTGGCCAATCCGGAACCCTAAGCGCGTGACCTCATCT
>JBEGRA010000220.1:0-2872 GCA_041180705.1 Pseudomonadota bacterium
GCAGCATGTCTTCACGCGCCCGCAGGTCGCTGGGCACAGTACAGGCCTGCTTGATGGCACCCGAAAGCAACCGCAAGGCCTGCCCGGCCAGGCAGTCGGAAATGGGGTTTTTCAGTCTTGCCGTGGTGAACGCTTCGATGGCATGGACCATGGCATCGATGCCGGTCGCCGCCGTGATGTGCGCCGGCAGGCCCAAAGTCAGTTCCGCATCCAGCAGGGCGATATCGGGCAGGAGGAGTGGCGATACCACACCCTTTTTTTCGCCCTCGCCGGTGGTGACAATGGAGATGGGGGTCACTTCCGACCCGGTGCCAGCCGTGGTCGGCACCAGAATCAACGGCAAGCGCGGCCCCTTGGCGTTCCCGACTCCGTAAGCCTCGGCCAATGGCTGGGTACCCCGCGCAAGCAAGGCCGCGAGCTTGGCTGCGTCCATGGAACTGCCGCCGCCGAAGCCGACGACGCAATCCGCGCCGCAATCCACCACCGCGGCTGCCGCCGCATGGATGATGTCCTCCGGTGGGTCTGCTGCCACCCCCGAGAACAGTTGGTAACCCAGACCTAGCTTGGCAAAGCCTGCCAGCGGAGCCTCGAGCAGACCGGCGCGGAGGAGACCTTCATCGGTGACTACCAACGCCTTGCTGCAGCCCAACTCCCGGACGAACTCGGCCAATCGCCCCGCCCCGCCGCGCGCCACCCGCAATGACCGGGTGGTGTTGAAATCCAGGTCCTGCACAAAGCCCCCGAATGCCTCCAAACAATGAGTTTCATTATTGGACTAGGTAGCGCAAAATGCAAGTTGGATTGCGGTTTTGTGGGTGGCAGGCGCGGTATAGTGCCGAACCTCCGCCGGGCCGGCAGACTCACCAAAAGAAGAAGGCACATGACGGCCAGGACCAGCTCCGCTTCTGCCACCGAGCCCTCTGACCAAAGCGCCGTCAGCCATGGCGCCGGCCCGAGGGAGCGTAATTGCTCGGTGGGTCGCACCATCGATGCCATCGGCGATGGCTGGACCTTCATGGTTCTGCGCGAATGCTATTTCGGTGCACGGCGTTTCGAGCAGTTCAAGAGCGTGCTGGGCCTCCCCCGCTCCACCCTGACTGCCCGCCTGCGCAACCTCACAGCCACCGGCTTGCTGGAACGGGTTCCCTATTCCGACCGCCCCGTCCGCCATGAGTACCGACTGACGCCGGCTGGCGTCGATCTCTACTCCGTCATGCTCGCACTCATGAGTTTCGGCGACCGCTGGCTGGCAGGCACCGAAGGCAAACCGCTGCAACTGGTACATCGGACTTGCGGGCACCCGTGCTCTGCAGTCGTCATCTGCTCGGAATGCAAGCACGAAGTGCATTCCCATTCGGTCAGCTATCAGGCGGGGCCAGGCGCAGGCACCAGCGAACTGCAAACCGGAACCCTGACCCGACGCACCGCCGACCCGACGGCGCTGGAAAGGAGGCGGCCCAGTTCCGTGGCCCGCGCCCTGCAAGTCATCGGTGACCGGTGGAGCTTCATGCTCATCCGCGAAGCCTTCTTCCGCGTCCGACGCTTCGACGACTTCCAGACGAACCTGCATATTGCCCGCAACATTCTGGCGGACCGCCTGTCGCGGTTGGTGAAATCGGGCGTGTTCGACCGCGTGCAATACCAGACCGGTCCCGACCGTTTCGAATATCGTCTCTCTGCGCAGGGCAAGGAACTTTTCGGGCCCATGATTGCCATGTTGCGCTGGGGGGATGACTGGCTTGCCAATGGCAAGCCGCCGCTCGTTCTCACACATCGGGATTGCGGCAAGGACTTTCGCCCCACCGTGGCTTGCGACCACTGCCTGAGCCCCTTGGGGGCGCGGGACATGAAGTACGTGATGAACTATCGAGACCCGGGAATGACGGAACCGGAAGCGGAGTAGACAGGAAGCCGAAGCGACAGTCAGCTTTCTGCCACAGCCAAGGGCGACAGAGCGTGGTAACCGCCGCTCATCCACGCCAGCGGGAAAAAGTCGGTCGTTGGCTGCACATCAATCACTTCGCCCACGAAAATCTCGTGGGTACCGCAAACGATGGAGTTGGAAACACTGCAGAACACGGCGATGGCTCCCTCGAGGTAATCCAGCCCGTGCAACTCATGCCAACCCGGCCCGGTGAACCGCTCCGCCCGACGGGACCAAGTGGAAAACACCGGGACCAGATCGCGTTGCTCCACATTCAGAAAACTGATGCAGAAACGCCCTCGCGCCGCGAGGCAGCGATGAATGGCGGCTGACTGATTGACCGCTACCGCCATCGAGGGTGGGTCCAGCGAGGCCGAAATGACAGAAGACACCACCATCCCGACAGGCTCATCACTGACGGGATCCCGCGCCGTCAAAATCGCCACTGCGCTGGGTAGCGACCCCATGGCAGACCGCAACAAGGTTGCCAAGCCGGCCGTACGCTCTGCAGTTTGCGCCAATTATTCCTCCTGTGGCGCCGCGGTAGCCGGCTCGATGCAAAAACCCAGACGCGGGAAGTGGATAACGATTTCGCCCAAGCGGGTGGACGACTGACGGATGGCAACCGCGGTTGGTGTCAACTTCACCAATTCTCCGGAGATCCGTTCAGTCCCATAGTCATCCGCGGAAACGACAATCCGATCCCCGAAGCGAAGCCCATGGGACGGTTCGCCCACGGAACCGAAATCCGTCGGAGTGTTATCCCGAGCCACTGTCAGAGGATAGTCGCCAGACTTGCGCGTGACTTCGGGGCTGGGGAAAGCGGCAATGCGCTCCATCCAACAGCGAATGGCGGCGCACTTTTCCACGCGAGCAAAAACGCGGGGATTCGCACTGACGAAATTCACGACGTGATAGCAGGCGGCATCCGCCGCCGTGAAGGAATCC
>JBEGRA010000221.1:0-2546 GCA_041180705.1 Pseudomonadota bacterium
AAGCTCGCAAGCGGTCCACCACGTATTTGTTGTGCACCACTTCATGACGCACATGGATGGGTGCGCCGAACAAGGTGATGGCACGTTCGACGATATCGATGGCCCGGTCGACGCCGGCGCAGAAACCGCGAGGGTTGGCGAGCAGCAGCCTCATGACTTCCGGCGTCCTTCCAGCCAGGCATCGAGCAGCAGCAGACCGGCACCCGTCGTGATGGCAATGTCCGCCACGTTGAATGCCGGAAACCAGTGGTCCGCCCAATGGAAGTGGATGAAGTCCACCACGTGTCCGTGCAGCAACCGGTCGATGACGTTGCCCAGCGCGCCGCCCAGGATGGAGGCAAGCCCCACCGATACCAAAGGCTGCTCGCGCGGGTCGAGACGACGCAGCCAGGCCGCGATACCCGCACTGGTGACAACCGCCAGCGTGACGAAGAACCAGCGCTGCCAGCCCCCCGCCTCGGCCAGAAAACTGAAGGCCGCACCGGTGTTGTGCAAGCGCGTGATTTCCAGCACCGGCAACACCGGCAAGCGTTCGTAAAGACGGAAGACGGCAACAATCCACAACTTGGTGGCCTGGTCGAGCAGCACCACGAACAGCGACAACCACAGCAGAGGCAGAGCATTGCTGCCCGACATCAACTGCTTGCGGACAGTCTCCACAGGGTGCGTGAGCACCCCCTCCAGCAAACGATTGTCCTGCTCGCTCATGCCCAGGCCCTCGTTTCACCCTCGCCCGCAAGGTTGTCGACGCAACGCCCGCAAATTTCCGGATGGTCGGGATGACTGCCGATATCGGCACGCCTGTGCCAGCAACGCACGCACTTAGGTGCGGTACTCGGCGTCACGACAATCCGCAGTTCACCGCTGGCACCTTCCAGCTTCGACACCGTGGCGCCCTCAGGCGCAGCAGCAAGAGGATGCAGCCGTGCCGCACTGGTGATGAGGACGAACCGCAATTCGTCTCCGGCACCACCAAGCCCGCCGAGGCCCGCGCGCATCGCATCGTCCACATACAGGTCCACTTCGGCTTCGAGGCCGGAGCCGACCTGACCTGCCGCACGCAAGGCTTCGATGGGCGCGGCAACTGCACACTTCAGCGCAATGACAGTATCCCAATGGGGGGCGGCGGCATCGTGCGTCACCGAAGCTACCGGCAGCGAGTACCACGTAGCAAGGAACACGCTGTCCTGACGCGGCAGCCCGGAAGCCGGCGCCGGCAGGTACTTCCAGATTTCCTCGGCAGTGAAACTGGTGATGGGCGCCAACCAGCGCACCATCGCTTCGAGCAGGTGGTACATGACCGTCTGCGCCGAACGCCGCGCGACACTGCCCGCGGGCGTGGTGTACAGGCGGTCCTTGATGATGTCGAGCCAGAAGCCGCCGAGGTCCACGACGCAGAACTGGTGCAACTGCTGGTAGATCTGGTGGAACTGGAAAGTCTGGTAAGCGGCCTGGATATCTTCCTGCAACGCCGCCGTGCGCTGCAGCGCCCAGGCATCAATGGCCACAAGCTCTGCCACCGGCACGCTGTCCGTGGCCGGCACGAAGCCCGCCAGGTTGCCGAGCAGGAAACGCACCGTGTTGCGGATGCGGCGATACGAATCCGCGGTGCGCGTGAGGATCTGGTCGGAGGCGCCCATCTCGTTGCTGTAGTCGGTGGCGGCCACCCACAAGCGCAACACGTCGGCACCAAGAGTACCCACCACCTTCTGCGGCAGCACCACGTTGCCAAGGCTCTTCGACATCTTGCGGCCCTTGTCGTCCACCACGAAGCCGTGCGTGAGCACACCGCGATAAGGCGGGCGACCATGCATGGCGACAGAGGTGAGCAGCGAGGAATGGAACCAGCCGCGATGCTGGTCCGAGCCTTCGAGATACAGGTCCGCCACTTCCGGCATGCCGGGGAACAGATGGGGCACGCAATGGTGCACGACACCACTGTCAACCCACACGTCCATCACATCACGGGACTTGTCGTAGTCCGCCGCTTCTTCGCCCAGCAGTTCGGGCGGGTCCAGATCGAACCATGCGTCGATGCCGTGCACTTCAACCCGGTCCGCCACGGCAGCGATAATCTCCTGTGTGCGCGGGTGAAGCTCACCGGTGAGGCGATGCGTGAACAAGGGGATGGGCACACCCCAGGTGCGTTGACGCGAAACGCACCAGTCGGGGCGATTGGCGATCATGGCCGTGATGCGGTTCTGGCCCCAGGCAGGCGTCCAAGCCACTTGCGCGATGCCATCAAGAGCACCGGCACGCAGGCCCTGCTTCTCCATGCTGATGAACCACTGCGGCGTGGCCCGGAAAATAAGCGGAGTCTTGTGGCGCCAGCAGTGCGGGTAGCTGTGCCGGTAGGGTGCATGCGCCAACAAGCGCCCGCGCTCGCGCAGCAGTTCGACGATTCCGGGGTTCGCCTCGAAAACCTTCTGGCCCGCCACGTGAAGCGTGCCTTCCACGAAACGACCATCGCCGGCCACGGGGTTATCCACGGGCAGGCCGTACTTCTGGCCCACCTGGAAGTCCTCCATGCCGTGACCGGGTGCCGT
>JBEGRA010000222.1:0-12612 GCA_041180705.1 Pseudomonadota bacterium
TGTAGAGGTCACCGTTCGGGTGTTCCTTCCACTGGATGGGGTCCTTCTCGAAGAACTGCAATCGCTTGGTGTTGCCGGCTTCCTGGCCGTTGTACACCAGTGGCATGCCGGAGCCGACCACCGACAGCACCATGGCGGCCTGCACCGCAGGGCCGAAAGCTTCGAACTCCGTACCTTCCCAGGAATTCTTGTCGTGGTTGCTCACGAAAGTCATGCGCATGGCCTCCGCAGGCCAGGCGTTGTCGTCGTGCGAGTAGTAGGCCGTGAGCGAGCCGACATTGCCCTTGGCGGCCTGCTTCATGGCCTCATACCAGCTCCAGCCATAAGTCATGTCGAAAGCGTCGGCGTGGAGGTCCGTGGCCTCCCATTCGCCCAGCATGAACACCGGCTTCACCTTGTCGAGCTCACGGCGCGCGGTGTTCCAGAAATCCAGCGGCACGAAGCCGGCCACATCGCAGCGGAAACCGTCGATGCCGGTCTGTTCCACCCACAGTTTCATGGACTCCACCATGTACTGGCGCATGGCCGGCTTGGAGTAGTCGAAGTCGATGATGTCGGACCAGTCGTACCAGGAGGTGGGGTGGTAGTCGCCCTTGTAGTCCTTCGAATACCAATCCGGGTGCTGCTGCACCAGCGCATTGTCCCAGGCCGAATGGTTGGCCACCCAGTCGAGGATGACGTGCATGCCCAGCGCATGGGCACGGTCCACGAAGTGCTTCACGTCCGCGAAAGTGCCGAACTCCGGGTTCACCGCGCGGTAGTCCTTCACCGAATACGGGCTTCCCAGGGTTCCCTTGCGGTTCTTTTCGCCGATGGGGTTCAGCGGCATGAGCCAGACGATATCGATGCCGAGGTCCTTCAGGCGTGGCAACTGCTCTTCCGCCTTGGCGATAGTCCCTTCCGGCGTGAACTGCCGTACGTTCACCTGATAGATGGTTGCGCTGCGAGTCCAGTCCGGGTGTTTGATGTGCACGTACGGCTGCGGCACATACGGGTCCACCACGGGCGTGGCGACGACAGGCACTTTGCGCTCGCAGCCGGCGAATGCAGGCAGCAGCAGGGCAAGCAGGATTACCAGGGACTTCTTCATGGGGGTTCCCAAAAAGGGTAGTGGAGACTAGAGACGCGGCGCGAGCTGTTGTTCGAGTTCTTCGAGTGGCACGCCCTTCGTTTCGGGAACGAGCGTGACCACCCAGAGCAATTGCAGCACCATCATGCCGCAGAAGAACAGGAAAACGGCAGCGGGCGCGAAGGCCGCCACCATGCCGGGAAAGAATGTGGTGAGCAGGGCCGCGAAGATCCAGTGCGTGAAACTGCCCAGTGCCTGGCCTGCCGCGCGGTGGCTGGTGGGGAACACTTCCGAAATGAACACCCAGATGACGGTGCCCTGGCCGATGGCATGCGCGGCGATGAAGCCGAAGATGCAGGCCGGCACGATGCTGTAGTGCCCGCTGTGGAAGGCCCAGGCCGTCAGCCCCAGCGAGGCGATGTAGCCGAACGAGCCGATGAGCAGCAAGGTGCGGCGGCCCAGTCGGTCGATGAGCCACAGCCCGAGGAAGGTGAACAGCAGGTTCGTGACGCCGATGCCGACGGACTGCAACAGCGCCGCCTGCTTGCCGAGCCCGGTCAGTTCGAAGATGCGGGGCGCGAAGTACAGGATGGCGTTGATGCCGGACAGCTGATTGAAGAACGCCACCAGCACGGCCAGCAGAATGGGCTTGCGCAGGCGCGGCGAGAAGAAGCGTTCCGCCGCGGCGCTGTTGCCGTCAATGCCCGCTGCGTTGCCGGTGCCGGCAGAGGCGCGGCTCGCGCGCAGGTCCAGCCAGCGCTGGCTTTCGGGAATGGTGAGGCACAGCAAGGTGTAGAGCAGCGAGGGGAAAGCGGCCACGCCGACCATCCAGCGCCAGGCGTTCTCGCCTGAATCGGCCAGCAGTGCGTTCGACGCAAAGGCCACCACGATGCCGAACACGATGTTGAACTGGAACAGGGCAGTGAGCCGGCCACGCCAGGCGGGCGGTGCGATTTCCGTGATGTACATGGGGGCCACGACCGTGGAGATGCCGATGCCGAGCCCGCCGAGGAAGCGCGCAACACCGAACGACACCACGTCATTGGCCAGCGCGGACCAAGCGGCGGAGACGCAGTAAAGGAGGCCCACGAAGAGCAGCGTCGGCTTGCGCCCGTAGCGGTCTGCCGGCCAGCCGCCCGCGAGAGCGCCGAACACCGTGCCGTAGAGCGCGGCACCGATGGCCAGGCCGTGTTGGGTGGGGCTCAGTCCCCAGAGGGCCTGAATGGTTTGCTCGGCACCGGAGATGACAACCGTGTCGAAGCCGAACAGGAAGCCGGCCAGCGCGGACACCAGCGACCAGACGAAGATGCGAATACCCATGGTCTCCCCCTCGCAGCGTCAGGACTGCAATCGTTTGCGGGAAAGGATACTTCAGTTCTGCCCGATTTCGGCCAGCACCTCTGCCGTGTGCCAGCCCAGCGGTGGCGGCGCCCGCTCGCTACCCACTTCTGCACCGGACATGCGGATGGGGCAGCGGACTCCGGGCACGGTGCCCAGCGTCGGGTGCGGCAAGTCGACGCGCAGTTCGCGGTGGATGACCTGCGGGTCGGCGAAGGTTTGCTCCAGCGTGTTGATGGGCCCGGCCGGCACGCCCAGTGGCTCCAGTTGTGCCAGCCAGTGCGCCGTGGGCTGCTCGGCGAACCGGGCCTGCAGCAGCGCGATGAGCGCCGCGCGGTTCGCGCCGCGGTCGGCGTTTCGCCGGAAGCGCGCGTCGGCCGCCACGTTCGGCAGACCGAGTCCCTGGCACAGGCGCGCGAACAGGCTGTCGTTGCCCACGGCGATGGTGATGGCGCCATCGGCAGTGGGGAAAGCTTCGTACGGGACGATGTTCGGATGCGCGTTGCCGTGGCGCGCGGGGTTCTTGCCGGACATCAGGTAGTTCAGTGCCTGGTTTGCCATGGCGGCTACCTGAACGTCGAACAGCGCGATGTCGATGTGCTGGCCCCGCCCGGTGGAATGGCGGTGCAGCAACGCGGCCTGGATGGCGTTGGCGGCGTAAAGGCCGGTGAAGAGGTCGGAGATGGCCACACCCACTTTCGCGGGCTCGCCGTCGACGGCGCCGGTGACGCTCATCAGCCCGGACATGCCTTGAATGACGAAGTCATAGCCAGCGCGTTCGGCGTAGGGGCCATCCTGGCCGAAGCCGGTGATGGAGCAGTAGACCAGTCGCGGATTGGCGGCGCACAGCGTGGCGTGGTCGAGGCCGTATTTCGCGAGCGCACCGGTCTTGAAGTTCTCGATCAGCACGTCGGCGCGTGCCGCCAGAGCGCGTACCGCCGCGGCCCCCTCGGGCGTACCCAAGTCGATGGCAGCGGAGCGTTTGCCGCGGTTCGCGCACAGGTAGTACGCCGCCACGCGGTCTTCATTTCCAGCCTCGCCAGCCCAGGGTGGCCCCCAGTGTCGGGTGTCGTCGCCTTCACCCGGGCGTTCCACCTTGATGACGTCCGCGCCGAGGTCCGCCAGCAATTGCGTGCACCAAGGCCCCGCCAGCACGCGGCTGAGGTCGAGGACGCGAATACCTTCGAGGGGCTTGGACATGCGGCGCTCCGCGCTGGGGCAGGGTGGGACGGCGACAAGGATATGCCACCCGCGCATAATCGGCCCCATGCAGGAAGCCACGTTCAAGCCAGAGTCCGATATCTCTCCAGCCGCCGTCGTCGCCGAGGGGCCCGCAGAGCTGGCGGCGCGCTACACCACCGACCGTGGCCGCGTGCTGTTGAACGGCAACCAGGCCTTGGTGCGCCTGCTGTTGTTGCAGCGTCAGCGTGACGCTGCCGCCGGGTTGAACACGGCTGGTTTCGTCACGGGCTATCGCGGTTCACCGCTGGGCGGGCTCGACCTGCAGTTGATGAAGGAACGTGCGCGCCTGCAGGCCGCGAACGTGCGCTTCGAGCCCGGCGTGAATGAAGACCTCGCCGCCACGGCGGTCTGGGGTACGCAGCAGCTGCACTTGTTGCCGCAGCCGCAAGTCGATGGTGTGTTCGCGCTGTGGTACGCCAAGGGTCCGGGTGTCGACCGCGCCGGAGACCCCATCAAGCATGGCAATCGCCAAGGCACGGCGCCGCGCGGTGGCGTGTTGCTGGTGTTCGGCGACGACCATCCCGGCAAGAGCTCCACCATCTCGCATCAGAGCGAACCGGCCGTGGCCGCCAACGGGCTGCCGGTGCTGTACCCCGCGACGGTGCAGGAATTCATCGAATTGGGTCTGCACGGCTACGCCATGTCGCGGCATGCCGGCGTGTGGGTCGGCTTCAAGGTCGTGAACGAGACGGTGGAAGCCACCGCGACGGTGATGCTGGACCCGGCTCTGCCGCAGGTGGTGTTGCCGGCTCATGCGGAACTGCCGCCGGGCGGTCTGCATGCGCGCATCGCCTTCGATCCGTTGAGCGATGAAGTCCGATTGGTGCGACACAAGTTGCCGGCAGCCCTGGCCTATGCTCGTGCCAACCGGCTGGATCGCGTCACTCACGGCAGTGCCGCGCCTGCGGCTGGTTCGCTCGGCATCGTGGCGGCCGGCAAGTCCTGGCTGGACGTGGTGCAAGCCCTGCAGGAGCTGGGGCTGGATGCCGCGCGACTGGAGCGGATGGGGGTAGCCGTCTACAAGCCGGCGCTCATCTGGCCGCTGGAGCCGGAGGCCATGACGGCTTTCGCTCGTGGCCGCGAGGAATTGCTGTTCGTCGAAGAGAAGGCGGCATTCGTGGAGCCGCAGGCCGCAAGCCTGCTCTACAACTTGCCCGCTGCCGAACGCCCCCGCCTGCTTGGAAAGCACGACGTTGCGGGCAACGTGCTGTTCGCGGCGGACGAGCAGCTGGAGCCTGTGGCGATTGCTTTGGCTATCGCCGCGCGCCTGCAGGCACTGGGCAAGGCGGATGCCACCCTGCTGGACCGTGCGGCGCGGTTGCGTGCGGCCACGCAAGCGGCCAGTACTCGCAAGAGCGGCGCCGTGGCGCGCACTCCCTACTTCTGTTCCGGCTGCCCGCACAACACCTCCACGAAGGTGCCTGCGGGGTCGGTGGCGATGTCCGGTATCGGTTGCCACACGCTCGCCATATTGATGGACCGCAATACCTTGCCGCCCACGCAGATGGGTGGCGAGGGCATGAACTGGACCGGCATCGCACCGTTCTCCGGTATCTCGCACGTGTTCCAGAACCTGGGGGATGGCACGTACTTCCATTCCGGGCTGATGGCGGTGCGTGGCGCGGTCGCCGCCGGCGTGAACGTCACTTACAAGGTGCTCTACAACGACGCTGTTGCCATGACCGGCGGGCAGCGGGTGGAAGGGCAGCTCTCCGTGGCGGAGATTTCCCGGCAACTGCGTGCGGAGCGGGTTGGGCGCATCGTCGTGGTGACGGACGACCCGGACAAGTACGGCCCCAAGCCTGGCTTCGCCGCAGGCGTGGTGGTGCGACACCGCGACGACCTGGAACAAGTGCAGCGCGAACTGCGCGAAATCGCAGGCGTCACGGCGATCATCTACGACCAGACGTGCGCGGCGGAAAAGCGTCGGCGTCGCAAGCGCGGCACCTTCCCCGACCCGGACCGGCGCGTGCTCATCAACGAACTGGTGTGCGAGGGCTGCGGCGACTGTTCCGTGCAGGCGAATTGCTTGTCCATCGAGCCGCTGGAAACCGAGTTCGGCCGCAAACGCCGCATCGACCAGAACAGCTGCAACAAGGACTACAGCTGCGCCAAGGGCTTCTGCCCCAGCTTCGTTTCCGTGCGTGGCGGCACGCTGCGCAAGCCGGAAACCACTTTGCTGCCCGAGGCCTGGCTCCAGCAATTGCCGGAACCCACGGTAGCGCGCAGCGCGAACGGGCTTTCCGTACTGGTCACTGGAATTGGTGGGACCGGCGTCGTGACGGTGGGCGCCGTGTTGACCATGGCAGCGCATCTCGACGGAATGGAAACCAGCGCCTTCGACATGACCGGGCTGGCGCAGAAAGGGGGTGCGGTCTTTTCGCATCTGAAGTTTGCGCGCCCCGGCGCCGCGCGTATCGGGCTGGGCGAAGCGGATGTCGTCATCGGCTGCGATTTGGTGGTGACGGCTTCGGAGCCTGCCCTGCGCACCGTGGATGCGGGGCGCACGCAAGTGGTCTACAACACGCACCTGACCCCGACCGCCGCCCTGCAGCGCAACCCCGACGTGGATTTTCATCAGCAGGAGTTGGCGGGGGCGATTGATGCGGCGGTCGGTTTGGGTGGTGCCTTCCGCTTCGACGGTACCGGCGTGGCGCGCCAACTGCTCGGCGACACCACGGCGGCGAACTTGCTGCTGGTGGGCTACGCGCTGCAGATGGGCTGGTTGCCGGTTTCCCGGGCGTCGCTCGAACGCGCCATCGAACTGAACGGCGCGGCCGTGAAGCTGAACCTGCAGGCGCTGCGTTTGGGGCGCTGCGCGGCACACCACCGCACGGAGTCTGCCGCGCAATTGTTGAAGGCGGCTGGTGTGGCTGCCACTGCGCCCTCGATGGGGGCCGTAACGGGCGGCACTACGGGTGTTGCGACGGGTATGTCGACGACCCTAGCGACGACCTTGGCGCAGCGTATCGACATTCGTGCGGCATTCCTCGTCGATTACCAGAGCCAGCGTCTGGCGCAACGCTATCGGCGGTTGGTCGAAGACGTGGCGACCCGGGAAGCGGCGGTGCTGCCGGGCTCCACGCAGCTGGCAGAAGCGGTGGCGCAAACCTGGTTCCGGCTGCTGGCCTTCAAGGACGAATACGAGGTGGCGCGGCTGCATGCCACCCGGTTGGCGCAGCAGGTGGAAGCGACCTTCGCCGGCGACTATCGCTTGTCATTCCACCTGGCGCCACCGCTGTTCGCCAGCAAGGACCCCGCCACGGGGCTGCCGCGCAAGCGCGAGTTCGGTCCGTGGATAGTGCCCGCGTTCCGCGCGCTGGCGAAATTGCGCTTCCTGCGCGGCACCTGGTTCGACCCGTTTGGCTACACCGCGGAGCGGCAGACCGAAAGGCAACTCATCGCCGACTTCGAAAGCGCCATGGCCCAAGCGCTACCAGCGCTTTCGGCAGCGAATCTTGCGGTGTTGCTGGAGTGGGTGCGCGTGCACGACAGCATTCGCGGGTTTGGTCACGTGAAGGCCGCGAACCTCGAAAAAGCGCGAGCGCGTTGGGCGGGCATGGAATTGCCCGGGGCAATTCGCTCGCTTTGAGGTCAGGCGGTAACGCCTGACCACTTCGCCTTGCGCGTTTCCACGTAATGACGCCACTTGTTCGGCAGGCCCTTGCCGGTGTCCGGCATGGTGCGCGGTGCATACGGGATGATGAAAGACAGTAACACGTAGCCGATGAGCGCCATGCCGAAGCTGGCGGCCAGCGCCACCAGTGCCGCGAGCCGCACCCACGAAGGGTCGATGTCGAAGTACCGTGCGAGCCCGAGGCACACACCGCTGACATGCGCACCCTCGGTGATTTGCTCCAGTTGCATGCCTTTGCGTGCCGGCTCGGCCGTGGGGGCAGGCGGGGGCTCCGCACGCGTTCCGTTCACCGGGCCCGTTTCATCGAGTGCGCGTTGCAGTTCCGTGGCGCGGACAGGCGTGGTGCCACGCCCGGGCGCACCGCACTTTTCGGCGATGCTGGCCTCGAGGTCCGCGGTGATTTCTTCGCGGTCCGGATCGTTCGCCAGTGCCCGGGCCGCTTGGTCGAGATAGGCCGACAGCCGCTGGTGGGCACTTTCCTCCAGGTGGAGCAGGTGGCCGCCGAGGCTGATGGTGATGACGCGTTCCATGATTTTATTGTCCGAGGTCTGAAATGGTGGCGTTGAGGCGGGCCCAGTAAGCCTGGAAGCCCTGCAACTGTTCCTGGCCGGCGGTGGTGAGCCGGTAGTACTTGCGCGGTGGCCCCAGCCCGGATTCCTGCCACTCGTAGTCCACGAGGCCTTCGCGGCGCAGGCGGCTGAGCAGGGGGTAGAGCGTGCCTTCCTGCGTGGCGAATTCCGTACTGGCGAGCCGGCGCAGGATGTCCGGCACGTAGATGCTGCGCGCGCCGACGATCTTCAGGACCAGAAATTCCAGCAGGCCTTTGCGTAGCGGCGACAGTTTGGTGTCTTCTTGCATTTGTCTAAGTACCTTTTAGTAAAAAGGTACTGAAATGTAAAAAGCCTGTCAAGTTTTTCCGGAGTGATTCCGGTGCGCTGCTACCACTGCCCGGCCTGTGCCAGCAGGTATTCGCGGAACACGGCCGCTACCGGGGACAACCTGCGCCCGCTGGCATGCACCACGTGCCATTGGGACTGCAGCGGAAACCCGGCCACCTTCAGTTCCACCACCCCGTCGCCATCGCTCTTGCCACGCAGGGCATGCCGCGACAAAACGGACAGCCCCAAGCCACCGGCGACTACGCCGCGGATGGCTTCATTGCTGCCGAGCTCCATTCGTACCACGGGCTTGAAGCGATGTTGCGCGAAGTGCGCATCGACGGTGGTGCGTGTGCCGCTGCCTGGTTCGCGCAGGATGAACGCGTGAGGCCCTAGGTCCGCCAGCGACAAGCTCCGGCGTCGCCGTACCAACGGGTGTTCGGTGGGCGCAATGACCACCAGTGGATTCGGCAGGAACGGCGTGGCTTCCAGTTCCATGTGGGCGGGTGGCAGCGACATGATGTAGAGGTCGTCCAGATGGTCCTGTAGACGCTGCACCACGCCATCGCGGTTCTGTACTTCGAGCGAAATCTCGATGCCCGGATGCGCGGCGCAGAAACCGCCGAGTAACCGCGGTATGAAGTACTTGGCAGTGCTGACCACGGCAATCCGCAAGCGTCCGCGGGTGATGCCCTTCAGCGCATCGACGCGTTCGCCGAAAGCGCTCCAGGCGTCTGCCATGGTTCTGGCGGTGCGGGCGAGTTCCTCACCAGCCTCTGTCAGGCGAACGCGTCGGGAAACCACTTCATACAGCGGCAAGCCCACGGCCTGTGTCATTTCCCGAAGCTGCATGGAGGCTGTGGGTTGCGTGACATGCGTCGCGCGGGCGGCGGCGGTAACGCTGCCGGTCTCTGCCAGAGCCAGAAAGAGCCGCAATTGACGCAGTGTCACGTTCATGGAGTTGCTCGCGGCCGAAACAGAAGAGTTGGAAAATATCTATGAATATGTGCTTAAAAATCGATTTTACCTGATACATATTCCGGCCGAGAATGCCGCGCCTTGCCCCCCGGCATGGCGCAGCGCAGCACCCGGAGCCGCCCATGCACTCGCTACTCGACCCCGCCATCCTGTTCTTCGTGTTCGGTCTTCTTGCCGGGTTGCTTCGCTCGAATCTCGAACTGCCCCAGCCCATTTCCAAGTTCCTGTCGATGTACCTGCTCATGGCGCTGGGATTGAAAGGGGGCTTCGCCCTGGCAGCGTCCGGACTAACGTCGCAAGTGTTGACCGGGCTCGGGCTGGGGCTGCTGTTGGCTTTCGTGGTGCCACTCACCGGCTATCTCGCGCTGCGCAAACTGCTGCCGCCCTTCGATGCTGCTGCGGTTGCAGCGACGTATGGTTCGGTCAGCGCGGTGACCTTCGTTACCGCCGTGCAATCTCTGGACCGCTCGGGCATCGCTTTCGGTGGTCACATGGCGGCGACCATGGCCCTGATGGAGTCCCCCGCCATCCTGCTGTCCGTGCTGTTGGCGAACTACTTGCGTCGCAAGGCAGGCAGTCCCATGCCTTCAGGCGGAACGACCACCACGAATGATGTTGCCGGCCTCGCCACACCGCCAGCCTCGCTGCGGAAGGTGTTGCACGAATCCCTGACGGACGGTGCGCAGTTGCTGCTGCTGGGTGCCATGGCTGTCGGTGTGCTGACTGGTGAGGCTGGGAAGGCGGCGATGGCACCGTTCTCCATCGATCTCTTCAAGGGTATGCTGGCTTTCTTCCTGCTGGACATGGGCTTGCTGACGGCTCGGCATCTCTCCGGGACGCGCGGCACTTCGCCGTGGCTGGTGGTGTATGCCATCGGTGGTCCTTTGGTCCATGCGGCGCTGGCGCTTGGTCTTGCGCACCTTGCGGGCATGTCGGTGGGCGACGGAACTTTGTTGATGGTGCTGGCGGCCAGCGCGTCATACATCGCGGTGCCGGCGGTCTTGCGTCACGCCATCCCCGAGGCACGCCCGGCTCTCTACTTCGGCATGTCGCTGGGAATCACTTTCCCCTTCAATATCCTGCTGGGAATACCGCTGTACTCGTGGTTGGCCAGCCGGGTGTTGGTTTGAAGCATGGAGCGGGCTGCGAGGCATGCCGCTGCGAATGCGGTTACAGCAACACCGTGCCATCCACGCAAGTGACGCTGTCGCCGCCAATCCACGTGTGTTCGCCGTCATGCTCGACGTAAACCCTGCCGGCCCTGCCCATGGCCGTGCCCTGCGCGGCGAGATAGTGCGAGGGAGCGATTCCCGCGCCGATGAGCCATTGCGCCACGGCGGCGTTCAAGCTGCCGGTGACGGGGTCTTCGGTCAGGCCGCTGTTGCCTGGAAAAAACGCGCGGATTTCGAAGGCAGGATCCGCGTCCGTTCGTGGTTGATTCCACGGGCCCACCACGCCCAGGTCCATGCCGCCGAGCAGAGCTGAATCGGGCTTGAGAGCCAAAACCTGTTCGGCGCTGCGCAGCGAAACACCGCGCCAGTTAGGCCCGTTGTCGCACCAGGCGTGCGCGACGATGTCCGTGCGCGCAATGCCGAGACCTTGGGCGATGCGTGTCACGTCATCTTCCGGAAGAGGGCCGCTTTTCAATAAAGGCGGTGCAGCAAAAGCCAGCCGGTTGCCTTGACGCCGGATGGGGATGAGCCCAGCGCCGCATTCCTGAAGGATGGTATTCGGCAAGGCTTCGCGGTTGGCGGTGTTGTCGGCAGTCGGCTCGTTTCCGCGGCCGCCCCCGTCCGCCTGCGCTTCCAGCCAAGCGTGACAACTGCCCAGCGTCGGGTGCCCCGCGAAGGGCAGTTCACGCCCCGGGCAGAAAATGCGCACGCGGTAGTGCGCGCCGGCGGCGCGCCCCTCGGGTGTGGGCGGCAGCAGAAACGTGCACTCGGAAAGGTTCGTCCAGTGCGTGAAGTCCTGCATCTCGGCGGTGGTCAGCCCCTCGCCATCGAGCACTACCGCGAGTGGATTGCCGCGGTAGGGCACTGCGGTGAATACATCAACTTGCTTGAAGGGGCGCTGTTGCATGGCATGGGCTCGCGGGTCATTGAATCTTGAACTGCAGGTTCTGCAAGAACTTGATGCCGGGCGTTGGTTGGCCGCCAACGGTCTTCGGTTGCGCTCGGTAATAAGTGAGGATCTCGAGTGCCGCCCATTCGAAATCAGGCGCAGGACGCGGGTTCTGGTTGCCGGGAGCGCATACGGGCGAAAAATCTTCCTGTACTTCGCAGACCAGCAGCACGCTGGTTTGTTCTTCCATCCGCAGCGCCCGTTTCGGATACAAGCGTTCCAGCACGGAAGGGGGTGCGCCCACCGCCCAACGGAAGCCGGACTGCGTCAATGGCACGGCGTTTTCCGTGGAACGCAGCGTGCGAATGTCCGTGGCTGCAAGGCGGACGGGAATATCGACAAGCACGGGTTGCGGGTCATCGCGGTCCAGTCCCGCCACCTTCGCCATGTCGAACTGGTAGGCGCGTGCCAGCCGCGATGCGGTCGACCGAAACGCCTTTGCGGTTGCGTCATCGGTCTGGTTGGGGCTGGTCGCCGTTGCTGCCGTCGCCGCCGTTGCATCCAAAGCCCAGCAGTCGCGTGTTCGTCCGCTGTCGCGGTCTACTTGGCAACGGACAGGCATTTCCACGCCGCCTGCAGGCAGGGGCGTAGACGCGACCAAGCGCGACAGCTCGAAATGCCGTCGACCGATGCTTGGCACCTGCGCAGTGGCAAGAGCGGTGAAGGCGAGATTTGCAGGTGGCGGTGGAGCAGCGGTTCGCTTTGCAGTCAGGCGGATACGGCAAGCTTCATTGGTGCCATTGCGTTGGTAGTCCATCGAAAAGCTCGCGGCAGTGGCCGCTGGTCCTTCGTAGTCGACCAGTCCGGGGCGCGTGCTGACACCTTCGCTGCCGGGCGTGTTGGCGCGCAACCAACGCAGGTAAGGGTCGCGCTTCTTCAGCTTCGCTCGCAAGATCGGCTTCAGGTCGTTCTCGCGCAAGGTCTGGCTCAACATCACGGTGGACCGCGCACCGAGGGTCTCCACTTCCTCGCCGTTGAGGGGCTCGTCCGGTGGTTCCATCGGCCCGGTCTGCGCTTCAATGGCGGTGAACACCGCGCGCGCCGTACTCTCGCATTGGTCGGCGCTGCTCGCCGGTGAGGTGTGTTCGAGAACCATCCCATAGCCGCCGTGATGGCCGGAATAGACCTCCACCGAGAATGGAACGTCGGCTACTCGCACGCCGTCCGCCTTGAATTCGACGGGCCGACCACTGAATTTCAGCGGGCGCCCGGTGGTCCATTCCACCCCGGGTGTGGCGGCACGAAGTTCTTCCAGGCTCATGCCGATGCGCAGCGGACCGAAGCCGGGGAGTGGGGCTGGAGGGGCAGCCAGGGAAGAAGTCGCGAGTAAGCTCGCTCCCACAAGGAGA
>JBEGRA010000223.1:0-6393 GCA_041180705.1 Pseudomonadota bacterium
GCGCTGCTCGTGGCGGCCGGCCTGTTCCTCATCAAGAACCTCGGCTGGATGCCCGGCAGCAGCGACGACCCGAACCTCACCGCTACCGGCCTGCAGGGCGGTGTGCTGGTGTTCGCCGTGGCCGTGAACTTCCTGCTCGGTGCGCTCATGTCGCTGGGCATCGGGCTCTACGCCCCGTGCCTCATCCTCTGCAGCCTGCTCGGCATGAACCCGTTGGCGGCATTCCCCATCATGTCTGGCTCGTGCGCCTTCCTCATGCCCGTGGGCGGCCTGCGCTTCATCCGCAGCGGCCGGTATCATGCACGCGCCGCCATCGCCATGGCGCTGGGCGGCGTGCCTGCCGTGTTCGTCGCGGTGTATATCGTCGGCTCCCTCCCCATGACCGCCCTGCGTTGGCTGGTGATGGTGGTGGTGCTCTACGCCGCGTTCGCCATGCTCCGTACTCGCGCAGCTTCTACCCCTTCCAACTCCCAGCCCTGAGGACTCTCCATGCCCGCTCCCATCGCCTGCTCCTGGCGCGACGTTTTCCCGGCCGTCACCACGCAGTTCCGCAAGGACCAGTCGCTGGACCTCGAAGCCACGCAGCGCCACATCGAAGTGCTGCTGAAGTCGGGCGTGTCGGGCCTCGTCATGCTGGGCTCGCTGGGCGAGAACATCGCGCTGGAGCCCGAAGAGAAGCGCCAGGTGGTGGCCGCCGCACTGGAAGTGGCGAAGGGCAAGGTGCCCGTGGTGTCCGGCGTCATCGAAACCAGCACTGCCGCCGCCTGCCGCTACGCGCGTGACATGGAAGCGCTGGGGGCGCAGGGCCTCATGGTGCTGCCGGCCATGGTGTACCGAGCCGATGCACGCGAGACCATGACGCACTATCGTGCCGTCGCGAAGTCCACCGGCCTTGGCATCATCTGCTACAACAACCCGCTGGCCTACACGGTGGACATCACGCCCGCCATGTTCGCGCAGCTGGCGGATGTGCCGAACTTCGTCGCCATCAAGGAATCGTCCGGCGATGTCCGGCGCATCACGGACCTGCGCAACCTCGTGGGTGACCGCTACAAGCTGTTCTGCGGCGTGGACGACCTCGCGCTCGAAAGCGTGGCGCTCGGCATCGATGGCTGGATTGCCGGCATGGGCCTGGCCTTCCCCGAAGAGAACCAGCGCTTCTGGGAACTCGCTCTCGCCGGCAAGCATGCCGAAGCGCTGGCCATCTACCGCTGGTTCACGCCGCTGCTGCACCTCGACACGCCGGTGAAGTTCGTGCAGTACATCAAGCTGGCCATCCAGTGCGTTGGCCTAGGCAGTGAATGGGTGCGCGCACCGCGCCTCACGCTCACGGGCGAAGAGCGCAAGCGCATCCTCGGCATCATCGAAGCCGGCATCGCCGCGCGTCCGCAGTTGCCGCCGAAGCCGCGCAAGCCGGCCAAGCGCTGAAGCCCGCACCACAGGACGCCTGACCATGCATCGTGTGCGCATCGTCGACTCCCACACCGGCGGCGAGCCGACGCGGCTCGTGCTGGAAGGCGGACCGGAACTCACCGGCTCGCTGGCGGAACGCGTCGTGCAGTTCCGCGAGAAGCACGACCACTTCCGTTCGGCCGTGGTGAATGAACCTCGCGGCAGCGATGTCATGGTGGGGGCGCTGCTCACGCCCCCCACGGACCCCACGTGCACCACCGGCGTCATCTTCTTCAACAACGTCGGCTACCTGAACATGTGCGGTCACGGCACCATCGGGCTCATAGCCACGCTCGCGTGGCTGGGCCGGCTGGCGCCCGGTGAACACCGCATCGAAACGCCGGTGGGCGTCGTCACCACGGAACTGCTGCCTTCGGGTGAAGTGTCCGTGCGCAACATCCCCGCCTGGCGTCATGCCAAGGGCGTCACGGTAAACGTGGCGGGCCATGGCCCCGTCACCGGCGATGTCGCCTGGGGCGGCAACTGGTTCTATCTCGTGCAGGACCATGGCCAGGCCCTGGACCTCGCGCGGGCTGAAGCCCTCACCGACTTCAGTTGGCGCGTGCGTGAAGCGCTGGAGCGCGAAGGCATCACCGGCGAAGCCGGTGGCCACATCGACCACATCGAACTCTTCGGGCCGCCGCAAGCGGCCGGCGCGCACAGCCGCAACTTCGTGCTGTGCCCGGGCAAGGCCTATGACCGCTCGCCCTGCGGCACCGGCACCAGCGCGAAGCTGGCCTGCTTGGCCGCGGACGGCAAGCTGGCCCCGGGGCAACCGTGGGTGCAGGAAAGCATCACCGGCAGCACCTTCACCGGCACTTACACGCCGCTCGAGGGCGGGCGTATCGAGCCCACCATCGCTGGCACGGCCTTCGTGAATGCCGAAGCCACGCTCCTGCTAGACCCGGCCGACCCCCTCTGCTTCGGCTTGCGGCCGTAAGTACGCAGACGGCGTTCAGGGCACGCCCCAACCCACGAACACCCTTCAGGGCAGCATGACCAAGCACATCGTCATCGTCGGCGGCGGCGTCATCGGGCTGGCAGCGGCACAGTACGCCGTGCGCTCCGGCCACCGCGTCACCGTGGTAGAACGCCACGCGGCCGGGCACGACGGCTGCTCGCTCGGCAATGCCGGCATGGTCGTGCCCAGCCACTTCGTGCCGCTGGCCGTGCCGGGCATGGCGGGCGTGGCGCTGAAGTCCCTGTTCACGCCGCTGGGTCCCATTCACTTGCGGCCGCGCCTGCGGTTGAAGCTGCTGCGCTGGGGCCTCGATTTCCTGCGCTCCGCCACCGCAGAGCGCGCACAGGCGGCACGCCTGCCCCTGCGCGACCTCGCGCTGCTCAGCCGCCGTTGCTACCAGCAATGGGCCACGGAACAGCACGACCGCTTCGCGCTGCGACAGCACGGCCTCTACGTGCTCTGCCGCGACGAGCACACCCTGCATGAGGAAGCGGAGCTGGCGCATGAAGCCAGCGCCCTGGGGCTGGAGGCAGAAGTTCTGGACCTGCCCGCGCTGCAGGCGCGCGAACCGGGCTTCGAGATGTGCGCTGCAGGCGCCATCTGCCACAAGCTCGACGCCCACCTGACGCCGCAGGCATTGGTACAGGGCCTGCGTTCGGAGTTGGCAGCGGCAGGCGTCGAGTTCCTGTGGAGCCACGCAGCGCGCGAATGGCAAACCTCGCGAGGCCGCATCACGGGCCTCGTGGTGGAAGGCCCCGCAGGCCACCGCCAACTGGGCGCGGACGACTACGTGCTCGCGGCCGGCAGCTGGACGCCCGAGACCACGCGTGGCCTGCAGTTGCGCCTGCCCATCGAGGCCGGCAAGGGCTACAGCCTGACGCTCCCGACCCCGCCCGTGCTGCCGGAGGCCTGCTTCATCCTCGCGGAAGCGCGCATCGCCGTCACGCCCATGGGCAGCAGCCTGCGCATCGGCGGCACCATGGAGTTTTCGGGGCTGGACGAAAGCGTCGACCAAGCGCGCGTGCAGGCGCTCATCGGCAATGTGCAGCAGTTCCTGCCGCAGTTCCCGCCTGCAGTGTTCGAAGGCGTGAAGCCGTGGACGGGTCTGCGCCCCATCGCCCCGGATGGCCTGCCCTACATCGGCCGCACGCGCCGTTGGAGCAACCTCGTGGTGGCCAGCGGCCACGCCATGATGGGCCTCAGCCTGGCGGCCGGCACCGGGCAACTGGTCGGCGAACTCCTCGACGGCCGCGAACCCAGCCTCGCGCTCGCGCCCTTCGCCCCCGAAAGGTTCGGTTGATACCAGCCTTTCGCAGGTAGGAGCGAGTTTGCTCGCGACTCTTCCTGTGGGAGGCAGCTTGCTGCCGACTTCAAGAGTCGCGAGCAAGCTCGCTCCTACAAGGAATCACATCTCGCGAACGGGGTTGGTGCCGTCCCAGCCCACGGCAGAATCGGCAATCAGCTTGAAGAAGGCGCGGATATCGGGGTTTTCGCCGACCAACTCCGTCATGCAGCCGAGCTGCGCGCGGGTGTCGATGTAGGCCCACCGCACCGTGCCGAAGTCGCCACGGATGGCCAGCGGCGCGCCCTGCGCGGCGTAGTGGGCGATGGCAGCCTCGAGGTCCGGTACCACCACACACGTATGGTGGAAGCCCCCCTCGCCACGCGCATAGACATCGCGATAGGCAGACGGCGTATCGCAGTACTGCTCGATCAGTTCCACCTGCACGCCCCCCATCTGGGCGATGGCAACACCGAAATCCACTTCGACGGGCTGACCACCGCGATAGACGGCGTTGCTGACCGCGCAATGGCGCATGACGTGGAATGGCCCCACGCCCTGCACATTCACCCAATGGGCGATGGCGACGTCGAGGTTGGGCACTACGAAGGCCATCTGCAGGTTCGGACCGAAATCGGGGAGCATGGTTCACCTCGAAAAAAAGGCCCGCCAGGTTTCCCGGGCGGGCCTTTGTACAGTGCCGCTGGGCGCCTTCCTTAGAAGTGCGTGCGGAGCGTGACGCCGTACGTGCGGGGCTCACCGAGGTAGGAATTCACGCTACCCGGCTGACCAACCGACTCGAAGTTGCCCTGGGTGTACTTCTTGTCGGCGAGGTTGCGGCCCCACACTTCCACCGACCACTTGCCATCCTGCGCACGGACACCGGCGCTGGCGTTCACCAGCGTGATGGCGCCAACAGCGCGGATGGGGTTCTGGTTGCCGGCGTAGTTCTGGTCACCCACGTAGTACACGGAGGCATTCAGGAACCCGAGGTTGCTGCCGATGGGCGCGGTGAGCTGACCGTTCAGGTTACCGATCCACTGCGGGGTGTTGCGGTTCTTGCCACTGGAGTTCTGCACGGTGATGGGCAGACCCGTGGTGGCGTTGATGACGCGACCGCAATGACCGCTCGGCACCGAAGCGGAGTTGGCATAGATGCCCGCATCCACCACCTGCGCCGGGTAGCAGCTGTTCGCCGTGAAGCTGTCGTACTTCGACTCGAACATGTAGGTGAAGCCACCACCAACGGTGAAGTTCTGCGTCGGACGCGAGGCGAACTCCACTTCAGCACCCTTCAGGGCCACCTTGCCGGCGTTCGCGAGGCCGAAGCCCGAACCCGTGAAGATGTTCTCCTGGAAGTCCTTGAGGTCCTGCTTGAACAGGGCCACGTTCAGGCGAGTGCTGTTCTCGAACAGCTTGGTCTTCAAGCCCAGTTCGATGTTCGTGGCGATTTCCGGCTCGAACTCGTACACACCGGTGATGGACGCGTTCGCGGACAGGTTGAAGCCGCCCGCCTTGAAGCCGCGCGACCAGCTGGCGTACACGTTCGTGTTGTCCGTGGCGTCGTAGCCGATGATGAAGTTGCCGGAGAGGTTGTTCTCCGAACGGTGACGCGCGTAAGACGGAGCCGACGGCGGGTTGAACTGCAGCGCGGTCAGGCCGAGGAACGGGTTCACCGCCGGGTTGGCCTGGTTCGCGTTCGCGAACGAGGTGGCGCCCGCGTTGATGGCAGCGCTGTACTGCGCATAGGCAGTCGGGTTGGCCGTCTGCACCAACGTGGCGTTGGCAGCGGAATACGGCAAGCCGAAAGTGCTCTGGAAGTTGCCCGCGAAGGCAGTCTGGTAGGCCTGGGCGAACAGGATCTGGCGACCGAAGGTAACCATGTTGATGGCCGAGAACGGGTCGAAGATATCGACCTTCGCCTGCATGTTCTTGCTTTCCTTCGTGTAGCGCACGCCGGCCGTGAGGGTCAGCTTGTCGTTCACGTGGAAATCGAGCTGGCCGAAGGCCGAGGTGCTCTTGGTGTTGTAGGCGTAGTTCTCTTCACGCAGGCCCTGGCCAGCAGCCAGGAACGTGCCGGCCGGCGTGCCCGTGAGCTGTTCGACGAGCGTGATGGCACCATTCGGCGCGCTGGCCGAACGCGTCAGGCCGTCCGCGAAGGCGCGCAGCTGCGAGCCGTACGGGGTGCGGTTGTCGTGACGCAGCTTGTTGTCGTAGAAGAAACCACCGACCTGCCAGTCGAGCTTGTTCTCGCCGGTGGAGGCCAGGCGGATTTCCTGGGTGAAGGTCTTGTAGCTCTGCTTGATGATGCGGTCGCCGGCCAGGTCGAGCGTGGTGAAGTCCGCGTCGATGTTCTGGTCTTCGTCGTACTGGCGGAAGGCCGTGATGGCGGTGAGATCGAAACCCGAGTACTTGTGGTCGATCTGGACCGACAGGCCCTTGGATTCGGTCTTCGTGAACACCGGGTTGTCGATGGCGATCTTGCCCGCGAACGGGTCAGCCGGGAGCAGCGTGCCACCGAGAGCCGGGATGACGACGGTCGACACCGGAGCGTAGAACGAGAACGGCGCCGCGCAGCACTGTTCGTTGATCTTCGCGAAGTCCGCGATGAAGCGGATGGTGGTGTCTTCCGACACCTTCGAGAGCAGCTGGCCGCGCATCGAGTAGCGGTCGCGGTCGTTCAGGTCGCGGCCGTCAC
>JBEGRA010000224.1:0-2865 GCA_041180705.1 Pseudomonadota bacterium
CCGCAGCATCACTTGGCCACGGCGCTAGTCCTGGCAAGCAGCTTTGCTGCCATGGTCTATGCGCTGCAACGTGAATTTCTCCGACAAACCTTGCTGGCACTACGCCGCGCCCATGACATTCTTCGCGCCGACTTGCTGTATGCCGCCATGGCCGTCGCCGGCGTGTTGGTCGCAAGACAGACCACCGATTGGTTGGCGCCATCCGTGGTGCTGTTGGCGCTGGCCGGTGGCGCATTCAGTTCTCGTCGCTTGCTGAATCGCTCATTGCGTCAGCAACTGCTCCCCGCCGAAGGGCGAAAAAATGGTTTGCTGCAGGAGATCGTCCCACTCGCCATCTGGTCGACGAGCGGGGCAGGTCTTTTCTGGCTTTATACGCAAGGGTTTCTCTATCTGGTCGCCGCCACCCTCGGGACGACAGCCGTCGCTGCACTGGCGGCCACCCGCCTGATGCTCATGCCGATGAACTTGTTGTCTTCGGGCCTTGGCGGGTTGCTCGCTCCTGCAGCGGCCGGCTGGCTGAAGGAGATCGGACGAGCGCGCTTGCTGCGCCGACTGTCCGGCATCGCCTTGGCGATCAGCTCCGTCACGGTTTTGTGGGTGGGCCTGCTTTACGCGTTCAGACAGCCGCTGTTCGCGCTGCTGTTCAAGCAACCTCTGGCGCATGCCGAGGCCCTGCTGCTGGCATGGGGTGCTGTCTATGTGTCCATGGCGCTGCGGGACCAGGTGGGCTATCTACTCACGGCACTGGGGATGTACCGGCAACTGACGCTCCTCACGGCATTGGCCACCATGTGCTCGCTGTCCGGCTGTCTGGGAGGCATGTGGTGGATCCCGGACGTACGCGGCGCCATGGTCGGACTGCTGGTCGGGGAGACGGTGACACTGCTGGGGGTTCTGGCGCTGGTGCTTCGTGCCGTACACCAGACGCCAGGCCTTACCCCGAACGGAATTGTTTCCCCGGCATGAGTCGAAGCCACTCCGCTGGCGCCAGGCGCTGCAGCTGTCCGGCACCCGCCGCTACTTCCAACAACGTGGCGGTGTCCTTCACGCGTTCCGGCGCCGCATGCCATGCCTCGGCATGCGATGTCGGCGCTGCGTCCGCACCCTGTTCCACCGCCCAGCGATACGGATTCGCTCGGTCCGGAATGCCTTCCTGCCGCTTGCGCGCCAGGCGCCGCTTGATGTCACCGGCGCGACGACGCCAATCCGGCAAAGAGCCACGGCGGTAGATCTGCACTATGCGGGTCGGAGTGACATCCGCCAGCCAACGGCTCTTGTAGACGGCAAATCCGTTCAGCAGGTTGAACTCCGGACAACCTTCCAGGATAGCGTCGCGAACACATAAGGCGAGCATGGGGGAACCGGGCCCCAACTTCGCGAGCGCCGCATCGTAGGCCAGTTGCAGCAGGTAGCGTCGTCCAGCATAGGCACCCGTCATGATTCCTGAGATCGCCACGCCGTCGAGCAACAGGAGCTTGATGTCGACTTCCATGAGTCGCCGATTGGCCAGAAGCGCCCGCATATAGTCTTCGCGCAACGCACTACGCCCCACGCCGGCACCCGCGTGCGCCTTCCAGCTCCGCGCCTCCACCTCGAGATAGAGGTCGAAGAGCGCAGGCAAGCAAGCGGGGTCGCGCGAGGACACCACTTCGGCATGCCCCGTCTCGGTGAGTCGGCGTGTTTGGCGCGCAAGCGTGCTGCGCAGGTTCGGCGAGAGTTCCGCATAGTAGGAAGCGAGATCCGGCCAACGCATTTTCAGCGTGGCATTCTCGTGGCATTCCCAGTGCGCAATACGGTATGCCCGGATCGGCAGTTCCGGGGGCAAGTGCGACAGCAGCGAGCCGGCCTCCTGCTGGTGGAACTCGAGCAGACTCCAGTCTGCGCCGTGGTCCGCCAGCCAGCGGAAGCACGCCGCAGCGACCGCCTCGGCATCCGCGGCGCGTGCCACCAAATGCGGGCGGTCCGTGTCGTGCAACACCAGGAAGGAGACCTTCGAGGCCTGCAGTCCCAGCACCCGCTTTTCCGTATATTTCAGTGGCACGTATCCCAGCGGCACCTCTCCGCGGAAAACCACGAGCAACCAGAGTTCGAAGCCCTCGCCCCCCGGGAAATACTCGTCGTACTGGTGGTAGTGCTCCAGAAACGCGAAGGTGGAAAATGGGTCAGGTCGCGGCGCTGCGTGGTTGATGGCATCCAGAGCGCGACGCCAGGGCGTCGCGTCTGTCAGCGAATGGAAGCAGCGAAGGGAAAGTCCCGTCTCCGCGGGCCTGGCAGCAACCGGTTTCAGCACTTCTCACCCCATCCTTGGCGTGGCGGAGCGACATGCACCGCACGCCTCGAATCATAGGGAGATGGCTGCCCGCTTCCGTGCGCAAACGTACCCGCTCAGGGCGCGATGAGAACCTTGCATTGGTGAGTGCGCTTGCGCAGGGCTTCGAAGCCCGCTGGCACGTCCTCGAGCCGCAGCGTATCCGTCACCAGTGCGCGCGGCTCCGCTGCTCCACGGTCCAGCGCGTCCAGTGCCGCCTCGTACTCCCCGCGGGTGAAGAAGGCCGAGGTGACCAAACGCACTTCCTTGGAGAGCATGGCGAAACTGTTGAACGTGTCCGCTCGCGTGCACAAGCCCAGCAACAACACCGTGCCACGGTTTCGCACCTGGTCCACCGCCTGTGCGATGAGCCCGGGGATACCCACGCACTCGAAGACGATATCCGCCTTGCCTCCCAACGCGCGCGCTGCCGCACCCACCGGATCTTCCGGTTCGGCGACAAATGCATGTGCGCCCATGGCCAGTGCTCGGGCTTCCTGATGGCGCACGACATCCTGCACCACCACGCAGGCAGCACCCTGCCGGCGCGCCCAGAA
>JBEGRA010000225.1:0-8572 GCA_041180705.1 Pseudomonadota bacterium
ACCCTGCGGCCAGTGTCATGGAAAACGTCACCGGCGGTGGCGAGAGCGTCGTCATCAACGGGCAGCGTCGACATGTATCCGGCTGGCTGCAGGATTTCCTGTTTCCGCCGGAGCGTTTGAATTCGCCCGTGTCCATGCTTTCGGGTGGCGAGCGCAATCGCTTGCTGCTGGCCCGTCTGTTCGCCCAGCCAGCCAACTTGTTGGTGATGGACGAACCGACCAACGACCTCGATGTGGAAACGCTGGAACTACTCGAAGAACGCATCGCGGAATTCAACGGCACTTTGCTGCTGGTCAGCCATGACCGCGAATTCGTCGACAAGGTCGCTACCAGCGTGCTGGCCTTCGAAGGCGAGGGGCGGGTGCGCGAATACGTGGGCGGCTTCAGCGACTGGCTGCGTCAACGGCCAGCGCCTGGTGCCAGCGTGGCAGCCAACGCCTCCGCGCCTTCGTCCGCAACCGCAGCCGCGGCCGCGGTCGGGTCGTCATCGCCGGCAACCCCTGCGGCACCGGTGCGCAAGCGCAAGCTGTCCTACAAGGACCAGCGCGATCTCGAACTGGCGCCGGCCCGCATTGCGGCGCTGGAAGAGGAGCAGGCCGCTCTGCAAGCGCGCTTGCAGGACCCCGCGTTCTATACGCTGCCGCGCGAGGAGAGTGCGCCGGTATTGGCGCGCCTGCAGGCGCTGGCCGTGGAGCTGCCGAAGGCCTACGAACGCTGGGAAGCGCTGGAGGCCATGGCGGACGGTGCCTGAGCCGCTTGCCGATCGCGCCGGATGCGGCTGACCGTGAGCCAGATGAAGGCGCCGATGATGCTCACCAAGGCGGCCATCAGGATGGCCAGCCACCAGTGGAAACGCCATGCCTCGAGCATGGCCCAACTCACGCCGATGGGCGTCGTCACCAACAAAATCGGCTTCGCAATGCGCATGGGGTCATTTCTCTCCGAATAGGGCTGCGTCGCGCGCCGTGGTTGGCCGGAACTCCGGCGGCCGTGCGGCGTGCGTGGCTTGTTCGAAAGCCGTAGCCAATTGCAGCAGCGCGGCTTCGCTCCATGGCGTCCCGATGAATGACAGCCCGAGCGGCAAGCCGTCACTGAAAGCCATGGGCAAGGTAAGCGATGGCCAGCCCGCTACAGCAGCGGGCTGGCTGCTCGAGACACGGACGTGGTCGCTGAGTACTGCGTCGGTTTTCCAGGCGGGTGCATTGGTCGGGGCAACCAGTGCGTCAAAGTGTCCTTCGGCGAACATTTCGCGCAGCCGAGCTTGCGTTGCGTCGCGACCAGCTTTCAGCGCCTCCAGGTAGGCGCGGTCCGTCAATGGGCCCTTGGCTGCAGTCATGTGGAACAGTTCCTGCCCGAACACCGGCATGGCCGTGTCGCGGTGCGCCTCGTTCCAGGCGATGAGTTCCGCCAGCGTGTCGCGGTCTGCAGGGGCACCGTTGGCTTGCAGCCAGGCTTCGAGGTCGTGTTTGAATTCGTACAGCAGTACCGTGAATTCCGCATCGCCGGTCTGTGCCATGGCCTTGGCGGCACGGCTCTTGCCCTCCAGCGTGACGTCCACCACGGTGGCACCTTGTTCGCGCAGGGTTTGCAAGGCGGCTGTGTAGGCGGCTTCCACCGCATCGCTGCTGCCGGCGCCACCGTAGTCGCGCAACGCGCCGATGCGTTTGCCGCGCAGCGTGGCGGTGCCGAGCGCTGCGGTGTAGTCCACCGCCGGGTTGCCTGCGCGCGGCGCTTGCATCGTGTTCAACAGTAGTGCGGCATCACGCACGGTGCGCGTCATGGGACCCGCCGTGTCCTGGCTGTGTGCAATGGGAATGATGCCGTCGCCTTCGATGAGGCCGACGGTGGGTTTCAGCCCGACGAGTCCGTTCAGGCCGGACGGACAAACGATGGAGCCGTCCGTCTCGGTGCCCACCCCCAAGGGAGCCAGCCCGGCGGCGACGGCAACGCCAGTACCACTGGAAGACCCGCAGGGGTTGCGGTCCAGTGCATAGGGGTTGCGGGTTTGACCGCCCACGCTGCTCCAGCCACTGACGCTGTGCGTGCTGCGGAAGTTGGCCCATTCGCTCAGGTTCGTCTTGCCGAGGATGATGGCTCCGGCCGCACGGAGACGCGTGACGAATGGGGCTTCACTCGACGTTCGGAACTCCGCGAGTGCCAGCGAGCCGGCGTGCGTGGGCAGTCCGTCGGTGGTGGCGATGTTCGCCTTCAGCAATACAGGAATGCCATGCAAGGCGCCCCGCAAATGGCCGGCGCGGCGCTCTGTATCCAGTTGCCGCGCTTCTTCCAAGGCGTTCGTGTTCAGATGAAGCACGGCATTGAGCCGTGGTCCCGCATCGTCCAGCCAGGCAATTCTTTCGAGCAGGCGACGAACTTCGGCTTCGCTGGTGGTTTGCCCCGCAGCCAGCGCTGTCTGCAACTGCGTGGCGTCGGCGCTGGCTGTCTGGTTGGCGCTGGCGGGCGACATTGCGGGGGAATCCGTCGCCAGAGCAGGCGTTGCTGCAAGGAAAGCTGCAGCCATGCAGAGCCGCGCCTCCCACGGCGCCTTCGCAGTGTTCTCCCGTTCTTTCATGTCGAGTGGTTCCCCGAGTTGCCGCGCGCCGCCGGGCCCTGCCACGGCATGCGGTATTCGACGATGTCGTAGCCGGAATCGGCGCAGATGCGGATGAACAGACCGCCATCGCGCTGGAAATACTCCGGTTCGATGCAGGGGGCTTGCCTTTCGGCTGCCTGGGTCAATGCGGCTGCGACGGAACCCGCACGGGCCAACCACCGCAGGTTCAATACCGTCGGTGGCAGCAGTTCGATTTCGCCGCGGTCCATGGCGTGCAGCATGGACTCCGGTTCCACGAACGCCACCTCGACAATCTCGCTGCCATCCGCTTCCGGAACTGCGGTGGGTGGTGCTTCACCCAGAAAGAACCAGGTATCGAAGCGGCGCGTTGCCCCGCGCGGGGCAATCCACCTGGCCAGTGGGACGAGGCTTGGCAGGTGGGTGGCTATGTCCAACTGCATGTTGGCTTCTTCTCGCGCTTCCCGAAGTGCTGCGTGTCGCGCGGCGGCCAAGGGGTCTGCAGGATGTTCGGCGGCAACCGCGTGGTCGGCGGCATCAAGGCGACCACCGGGGAATACCCAGTGGCTGGCACCGAAGGCAAGGTCCTGATGCCGCTTCGCCATCAGCACGGAGAACGGCTCGGCACGCAGCAGCATCAGGCTGGCCGAAGGAATGAGAACTTCGGTCACGGCGTTTCCATCCAGTGCGCGTGCGGCGACTCGCCGGCGTCCTTGCGCAGATTCAGCGACAGCAGGACGCGCGTGCCCGTGCGCTCCGCACCGGGCAGTGCCTGCAGGAATTCCAGTTCGGCGCCGACCATCTGTGCGCGATAGCGCATCAGTTGCAGGCCGAGACCGGCGGCGGGGTGTCCACTGGGCGTGGCAGGGACGACGATGCCTTGCCCATCGTCCTCCACTTCGAGTTGCAGGAGCCCCGGATGACTATGCAGGCGCAGGACGACGTTGGTGGCACCGGAATGCTTCACTGCATTGCTCAGAGCCTCTTGCGCAATGCGGAAGACGTGGACTGCCGCTTCATCGGTAAGCCCCGCCGGTGCGCCGCCTGTCACTTCGAGTCGACAGACGGGGCGGGGCAGGTGGATGAACTGTCGTACCAGGCCTTCCAGTGCGATGGGCAACCCACCTTGGGATAGTTCGACCGGGCACAGGCCGCGCGCCAGTGCCCGCACGCTTTCCAAAGCGGAGCGCTGCAACTGGTGGAGCTGGTCGATTCGTTCCACCAGCGCCGGTGCCGCTTTCGCGATGTCGCGCTTCAGCGCGCCCATCATCATCAGGATGCCGCTCAATTGCTGACCGATATCGTCGTGGAGGTCGCTGCCCAGCCGACGTTGTTCGCGACCGCTGATATCCAACAGTTCCCGTTCCAGTTCCTTGGGGCGCGTGACGTCGCGGGTGATGGACACGAGCCCCGTGACCTGGTCGCTGTGGGCTTCGCGCAGCAGGGCCTTCGTGGTGGCGCGCCAACGCAGGCTGCCGTCGCGTTGGGGGTCCGCACGTTCGCGGAAGACTTCGCTGACGTCGCCGCCCAGCAAGGCGCGGTCGGAGATGGCTTCGGCCGCAAGGGCAGGAGGTAGCGGCAGGTCTGCCAGCGGACGGCCCAACGCTTCGGCCGCCGTGAAGCGGGCTTCGCGCAGCAGGGCGAGGTTCGCCATCGTCAGGCGGCCGCGTTCGTCGACGGCATAGATGGCGTCGGGGATGGCGTCGACGAGGGTGCGCAGGAGACGGCGCTGCGCGTCCAAAGCGCGCTCTGCCTGTTCCCGTTCCTGGCGTGCCCACATTTCCGTGAGGGCGCGCCGCACGGCAGGGCCGAGGCGTTGCAGGCGGCTCTTCAGTACATAGTCGGTGGCACCGCTTTTCAGCGTGTCGATGGCGAGTTCTTCGCCGGCAGAGCCCGACACGAAGATGAACGGGACGGTAAGCGTGCGAATGCGCAGGAGGTCCAGCGCCTCCAGTCCGTCCAACCCGGGGACGCTGCGGTCCGCCAGCACCAGCACCGGGAGTTCCTCGTCGAGCGCGGACAGAAAATCGGTTCGGTCGCCGAGCGGCACCCAATCGACATCCGGCTGCGTGCGCAGCAGTTCGCGGTGCACACGCTCACGGTCGGCCGGGTCGGATTCGAGGTGGAAAACGCGCATCAAGGCTCCGGCCGCGAGGGGCGCAGCCTGCCCCTGCAGTGTAAGCGAAACGGTGGCGGCGCCCCGCCCTATACTTCACCCATGTCCTGTCTCTTTTTCCAGCCATGAGTTCCGCCCTGGGTGCCGGTGCGGCGCGTCGTCCGCCGTTTTTGCGTCCGGACGTGCTCGCCCTGTTTACGGCGCTGCGTGCGACCGGTGGTACGGGCTGCGTGGCCGTGGTGACGCTGGCCGAGGGCTCCACATACTCGAAGCCCGGCGCGCTGATGTTGTTCGCCGGTGATGGGCGTCAGGCCGGTTTGCTGAGCGGCGGCTGTCTGGAAGGCGACCTCGCCGACCGGGCCGCACGCGTCATGACGAGCGGTAAGCCCGAGGTGGTGCACTACGACGCGCGTGACGTGGAGCAGGACGTGTTGTTCGGACTGGCTTTCGGTTGCGAGGGGCTGCTGCGCATCCACTTGCTGCCGCTCGGGGTGCAGCAGGGCTACGAACCACTGGCGACGCTGGCCGGTGCCGCGGCGGCCGGGCTTGGCGCGCTTTGGGGCCTGTTCACGGCAGGCCCGCGGTCGGGCGAATGTCTTGTGGCTCCCGCCGCGTTGCAGCCCCATGTGTCGCCCGCCGGGTGGAACTTGCCTGGAGGGCATGCGGCCTGGGGGCAGGGGACGGCGGCAGGTGAAGAACTGTTGGTGCTGCGCATGGCGCCGGTGCCGCGCCTGTTGGTGCTGGGTGCAGGGGCTGAAGCGCCGGCTTTGGCCGCTGGCGCTTTGGCTCTGGGTTGGCAGGTGCAGGTGCTGGACCATCGCGCCAGTTGGGCGAGCGCCTCGCGGTTTGCGTCGGGCGTTGCGGTGGGAACGTTCGACCCGCGTGACGAGGGTGAGGCCGGTCCGTTGCCGCCGGCGGATGCGGCAGTCGTCATGGCACACCATCTCGAAGTGGACGCGGCGTGGCTTGCTCGCCTCGTCGGGACGCAAACCCCCTGGATCGGGCTGCTGGGGCCGGCGGCACGGCGCGGTCGCTTGCTCGCGCGGATCGGTGCACAAGCTCCGGCTTTCGCGGGCCGGCTGCAGGGTCCCGTGGGTCTGCCAGTGGGCGCACGTACCCCTGAAGAAATTGCCCTGTCCATTTTGGCCGCTGCCCAGCAGGCAGTGGCAGACCAAGGAAACGCTTGATGTCGGTACAAACGCTTTTTCCCACGCAGGTTTACCACGGCGCCTTGCTGCGCACGGGTGGCGAGGTGCTGCGCAAGCGCTTGCTGCGTGAATGCCTGCAGTTGCCCGAAGACGATGTGGCCGGGCAGCGTTGGTCGGCGAAGAACTACCCGGGTGGATATACCTCGTACGGCTCGGTGTGCCGCTTGCAGACGGTGTCCCCCACCTTCGCCGAACTCGAGCGCCGCCTGCGGCGGCACGTGAACGCCTACGTCCGTGCGCTGCAGTGGGACTTGGGCGGACGCGCGCTCGTGATGACCGATTGCTGGGTGAACGTGATGCCGCCCGGGGTGGTCCACAGCCTGCACTTGCATCCACTGTCGGTAGTGAGCGGCACCTACTACGTACGCACGCCACCACGCAGTTCCGGCTTGAAACTCGAAGACCCGCGACTCGATCGCTTCATGGCGGCCCCACCGCGGCGGGTGGATGCCGACCGCGAACACAGGTCGTGGGTTACTTTGCCGGCGCGGGCGGGTTACCTCAGTTTGTTCGAAAGCTGGCTGCGGCATGAAGTGCCGCCGAATCCGGCCGCCAGCGAGCGCATCAGCATCAGCTTCAACTACGCCTGGAGCTAGCCGGCCCGCCAGCGCTACCGGCGCCCGGGGGGGCGAGTGTTCCGGCAGCGGCCCACCGGCGCTTGCAAGGGGCCGAGTGGGTTATGGAACCATAACGACTGGAAAGTATGCCCGCTCTGCGCGTCGCCGTAGCATGCCGGGCTTATGTCCCAGAACCCTGTACCGGCGGCCCTGCCGCTCGATCACGACGCGCGTACTGCGCTCGATCAACTCGCTGTCCGTCTCTCGCCCGCCGGTCTTTGGTGGGCCTCGGGCTATCTGGCGGGCCTTGCCCAAGCGGCTGGCGCGCCCGGGGCTGCTCCAGCCGGCGGCCTGGCTGCGCCTGCCGATGCCGGCGTGCTGGTGCTCACTGCTTCCCAGACGGGCAATGCCCGCCGCCTGGGCGAGAAACTGCGCGAGGCTTTGGTCAGTGCCGGGCACAGCGTGAAGGTGGTCTCGGCCGCGGATGTCACGGCCAAGCAGTTGGCCGCGGCCCGTTCGCTGTTCGCCGTGGCCAGCACGCAGGGCGAGGGCGAACCACCCGACGAGGCGCGCGGCCTGTGGGAATTGCTTGCCGGGCGCAAGGCGCCGAAGCTGGCCGAGACGGCCTTTGCCGTGTTCGGTCTTGGTGATTCCAGTTACCCGTTGTTCTGTGAAGCGGGCAAGTTTCTCGATGCCCGGTTCGAGGCTTTGGGCGCGCGCCGCTTGCTCGACCGCGTGGACGCGGATGTGGAATACGCGGATGAAGCCGCAGCCTGGGTGGCGGCGGCTGTGGCTGCGGTGCCGGCACCGGCCGCGCGTGCCGTTGTTCCCTCGGCGACCACGTACAGCTTTGCTCCGTCTGCAGCGAAAGACGCCGGCAAGGACCACCCGCGCGACATCGGCATCCTGACGGCGCAGCGTATCGTGGCGCGCAAGGCGGACCGTGCGGTCATCCATTACGAACTGGAAGCGGGCGAAGGCTTTGCCTACGAGCCCGGCGACGCCTTGGGCGTGTGGCCGCAGAACCCGGCACCGGTGGTGGCCCGCGTCGCTGCTCACCTGGCGGGGACTGCTTTGGACGCGCCCGTGCAGCGCGGCAAGCAGGAACGCCCGCTCGGTGAATGGCTTGGCGAGCAGTTGGAAATAACGCGTCTGGCACGGCCTTTCCTGGAGGCGCAGGCGGAACGTTCCGGTTCGGGGGAACTCGCCGCTGTGCTCGAGAAGAGCCCCGTCGGCGCCGCGCGGCTGCAGGCCTTCGTGGCTGGCGCCAACGTTGCCGATGTTCTCGAACGCTTCCCTGTTCGGAACGGCCGTGAGTGGCAGGCGGGCGAACTGCTTGCTGCGCTGCGGCCGCTGGCGCCGCGGCTCTACTCCATCGCCTCCAGCCGTGCGGCCGTGGGCGATGAGGTACATCTGACTGTCGCCACCGTGACGGATGGGGCGGCCTCCGGCCACCTGTGGCAGCGGGGTACGGCGGCCGGTGGCAACAGCGTCCGCGCCTATCTTGAGCGCAATACGCATTTCCGGCTGCCGACCGATGCTTCTCGTGACGTCATCATGGTGGGGCCGGGTACCGGCGTGGCGCCCTTCCGTGCCTTCGTGCAGGAGCGCGGCGAAACTGGCGCCACGGGACGCAACTGGCTGTTCTTCGGGGCGCGCCATTTCGACACCGAGTTCCTTTACCAACTGGAATGGCAGCAGGCGCTGAAGGACGGCCGGTTGAACCGGCTGGATCTCGCGTTCTCGCGTGACCAGGCCCGCAAGATCTACGTGCAGGACCGCCTGCGTGAACAGGCTGCGGATCTCTGGAGCTGGCTGCAGGGTGGCGCGAGCCTTTATGTGTGCGGCGATGCCACGCACATGGCGCCCGACGTGCATGCGGCGCTGCGCGACGTGGCGCAGCAGCAGGGTGGGCTGGACACCGAGGCCGCGGAAGCGTGGCTCGCGGAGCTGGCGGCCAACAAGCGCTACTTGCGCGATGTCTACTAAGGAGCTGGACATGTCCAACCCATCCAATTTGCCCACCGCCCCCTTGTCGCCGGTCGAAGGCATCAAGACGCGCAGCCGTGGCCTGCGTGGTTCGCTGGTCGAAAGCCTCGCGAATCCCGTCACCGGTGC
>JBEGRA010000226.1:0-5683 GCA_041180705.1 Pseudomonadota bacterium
GCGGAAGTCATAGTGAGTCGGGCTGTTGAGCAGCGATTCGAGCTGCGCCACGTCTTCGGGCTCGAGTTGGCCCTTCTTCAGGCGGGTGAGCAGCGTGTAGGCGCCCGCGTTGTGCGGGTCCGCGGCCAGGCAGCGGCGGCAGGCCGCTTCCGCTTCGGCGAAGCGCCCGTGGTACAGCGCGAGCGTGGCGCGGTGCAGCGCGACCACTGGCAGCGCCGGGTCCAGAGCTTCCGCCTTGTCCAGCGCCTCGCCGGCGGCGGGCAGTTCCAGCGCGTGCAGGCAGATGCCGGCGTAGGCCGCCCACTCCAGCGCCGAGGGGTCTGTCAGGGTGAGCGAGGTGTGGAAGGCCTCCTTGGCCTGCCGGACGCGCCCTTGCTCGTAGGTGGCGCGGGCCAGGTGGCGCCAGCCCTGCGGGTCGCCGGGCTCCGTTTCCACCCACTGCTTGGCCAGCGTTTCCAATTCGGGCCATTCACGCAGCGCCGACAGGGCCTCGCCGCGCACGTGGCGCAGGCCGGGGTGGTGCGGATATTTCTCGAACGCCGGGCCGGTGGCGATGATGGCCTCGCCGGCTTGTCCGCCGCCCAGCAGCAGGCGCGCAATCTTCGTGGCCGGGTTCGGCAGGGTGTGGTCCAGTTCCAGCGCTGCCACCCAGGCGTCCTGTGCCTCGGCGTCCTTTCCTAGGTGCGCCAGCACGTCCCCGAGTCGGTTCCACGCCTGCGGGTTGCGCTTGTCGATCGCAATGACCCCGCGCAGCAGCACCTCGGCCCGCGCGAAGGCCCCCATGGGCACGAGTGCCTCGACGAGATTCAGCACCAGCCCCGGGTGGTCCGGGAAGCGCCGCAAAGCGCTTTCCAGAAAGGCCAGCCCTTCCTCGGCGCGCCCCTGGTGGGTAATGGCGAGGCCGAGCAGGCTGACGATGCCGGCGTCTTCAGGGGCGGCGGAGAGCGCTTCCCGGTAGGCCGCCTCTGCCGTGGCGACGTCCCCGTTCTGGTGGGCGGCAATACCGCGCTGCATGGCGCGCTGGACGATTTCCTGGGACATGGTCGGGCCTTCTTTGCAGAGGAAACAGCGTTGCTGGGCAGCAACATTGGCGCCACCCGCCGCGGGCTTTTGCTTGTTGCTTGTTTGCAACGCGCTTGCCGCCGCGACAGGAATCGGTATTATGCCGCCTTACGGGGAGGAGTTGTCACTGTGGGGAACACCACAGGTCTGGCTCAGCCCCAGTATTTTTCATGGGTTTTCCATCACTGACCGATAGGGCGGTTCACCCGTCCCCCGGAGGATATAAACGATGAGCAGCAACAAGCGAGTCGCCGTGGCTGTGCGTAATGCACTGCTGATGGGCGCCATCACCACCGTCGGCGTTGCCGCGCCGGTGTGGGCCGCGGACAACGCGGGGGACGACTTCGAAGTCGTCGTTACCGGTTCGCGCATCAAGATCGCCAACCTCGAATCCACTTCGCCCGTCACCCAGGTGACCGCGGAAGACGTCGTCACGCAGGGTGTCACCCGCGTTGAAGACCTCGTCAACCAGCTGCCCCAGGCTTTCGCGGCGCAGAACGCCACGGTCGCCAACGGCGCCAGCGGTACCGCCACCGTCAACCTGCGTGGCCTCGGCTCGTCGCGTACCCTCGTCCTCGTGGACGGTCGCCGCATGTCGTACGGCGGCGTCGGCAGCTCCGCCGCCGACTTGAACCAGATCCCGACCCAGATGGTCGAGCGCGTGGAAGTCCTCACCGGCGGCGCCTCGGCCGTGTACGGTTCGGACGCCGTCGCCGGCGTTGTCAACTTCATCATGAAGCGTGACTACGAAGGCGTGGAAGTGTCCGGCCAGTACAACTTCTACCAGCACAAGAACGATTTCGGCGGCCCGGGCGCCACGTCGCTTCGCCAGGTCATTGCCTCGCGCGCGGCCACCAACCCGTCCCAGTTCGCTCTCCCGCCCCGTAACGTCACCGACGGCTACGGCAAGGAAGCGTCCATCCTCATGGGCATGAACAGCGCCGACGGCAAGGGCAACATCACGCTCTACGCCACGGCCTTCGACGGCTCGGAAATCCTCCAGCGTGACCGCGACTTCTCGGCTTGCTCTCTGGGCGGCGCCGTGGGTTCGTTCACCTGCGGTGGTTCGTCCACCTCGGCCGGTGGTCGCTTCTCCGACTTCGGCACCGCCCCCCTCATCCTGGGCCCCGGCGCCACCAGCTTCAACTTCACCTCGAACGGTGCGGGTGGCTGGCGCAACTTCAGCTCGTCGCTGGACCAGTACAACTTCGGCCCGCTGAACCACTACCTGCGTCCGGAACGCCGCTACACCCTGGGCGCCACCGGCCACTACGAAGTCAGCGACAAGGCTGACATCTACGCGCAGGTGATGTACACGGACTACCGTTCGGTTGCCCAGATCGCCCCGTCCGGCGACTTCCTGGAAACCACGACCATCAACTGCGGCAACCCGTTCCTGCCCGCCGCCAACCTGGTCGCCATCAACTGCACCCCGGCGCGCGTCGCTGCCAACGCTTCGGTGCCGTTCTACATCGGTCGTCGTAACGTGGAAGGCGGTGGTCGCCAGTCCGCGTTCAACAACGCCTCGTTCCGTACGGTCGTCGGCGTCCGCGGCAACCTGAGCGATGCGTGGAGCTACGACGTGTCGGCGCAGGTGTCGGGCGTGAAGGCCACGAACACCGCGAAGAACTACTTCAGCATCGAGCGTCTCAGCCGCTCGCTGAACGTGGTGAACGTCAACGGCACCCCGACCTGCCAGAGCGTCATCGACGGCACCGACAAGAACTGCGTGCCCTGGAACCCGTTCACCAGCGGTGGCGTTACCCAGGCTGCGCTGAACTACCTCAGCGTCACGGGCCTGCAGATCGGCCAGATCCAGCAGGAAGACTTCACTGCCACGTTGGCTGGCGACCTCGGCTCCTACGGCGTGAAGACGCCTTGGGCGAACGACGGCGTGCAGACCGTGTTCGGTGTGGAATACCGCCGTGACAGCCTGCAGAACACCGTGGACGCGAACCAGCAGGCCGGCGACCTCGCCGGTTCGGGCGGTGCCACCTTCGGCATCGACGGCTCGACGCGCGTCAACGAACTGTTCTTCGAAGGCAAGCTGCCCATTGCTCAGGACCAGGCTTGGGCCCAGAGCCTGAGCGCCGACGTGGCCTACCGCTACTCGGACTACGCCCAGGGCTTCCAGACGGACACCTACAAGGCGGGCGTCGAGTGGGCCCCCGTGCAGGACATCCGTTTCCGCGCCAGCTACGGCCGCGCCGTTCGCGCCCCGAACATCATCGAACTGTTCAGCGCCACCACGCTGAGCCTGTTCGACATCGACGGCGACCCGTGCGGTGCTTCGGCCCCGAACGCTAACGCCTCGGCTGCCGAGTGCATCGCGACCGGCGTGCCGGCCGCTCTCGTCGGTTCGGCCAACCTGGACAGCCCGGCGGGCCAGTACCAGGTGCAGGTCGGTGGCAACCCGAACGTGAAGCCGGAAACTTCGGACACCGTCACCTTCGGTGTCGTGCTGCAGCCGCGCTTCATCGAGAACCTGTCCATCACTCTTGACTACTTCAACATCAAGATCGATGGCACCATCTCGACGTTCGGCGCGCAGAACACGCTGGACGCCTGCTACAACAACGGTGACGCTGCTGCTTGCAGCCGCATCCACCGTAGCCGTGGCGGTTCGTTGTGGAATGGTGGCGGCTATGTCGCCAACACCAACATCAACATCGGCTCGCTCAAGACGAAGGGCTTGGACGTCAGCGCGGACTACAGCTACGAGATCGGCAGCTGGGGCAGCCTGTCGGCGAACCTCGCCGGCACGTACCTGAAGTCGCTGGCCGTCGAGCCGGGCACCGGTGGTGACAACTACGACTGCGTCGGTTACTTCGCGGGCCCCTGCGGCACCCCGAACCCGAAGTGGCGCCACAAGGCCCGCCTGTCCTGGCAGACCCCGTGGGATGTGGACCTGAGCCTGACCTGGCGCTTCTACGGCGCCGTGACGGGTCTCAGTGCCGCCAACATCGAGCTGCCGGCCAACCGTATCGACCGTCACTTCACGGCTGAGAACTACTTCGACGTGGCGGCCTCCTGGGCCATCACCAAGAAGGCGTCTCTCGTCATGGGCATCAACAATGTCCTTGACGACAACCCGCAGATCAACGCTTCGGTCGGCACCACCGGCAACGGCAACACCTACCCCCAGACGTACGACGCTCTGGGCCGTTATGTGTTCGCCCGCGCCAGCTACAAGTTCTAATCTGAACTTGCAGCTTGCCGCCTGACCTCTCAAGGGTCACGGCGTTAAACTGGCGGCGGTCCTGAAAAGGGCCGCCGCTTTTTTTTGGCCGTCATTCGGCCGCCATCGCCCGTTCGTTTGGGGTTCCTGCCCATGTCCCAGCCCACCGCATCAACGCCCGAAGCCCTGCTGGCCAAGTTGCCGGCCGGCCCGGACGTGTTGCTGCACAAGGTGGACCTGGTGCGCGGCGCCGTGCTGGCGGTGGAGTGGAGCGAAGCCGGCTATCGTGGTGCCAGCTTCCTCGACGACCGCATCCTCGGGCCTGCGGTGAAAGGAGCTTGGCTGAGCGGCGGGGCCGTGGCCCAAGCTTTGGCGGGGCAAGCACCAACGCCTTCGCCGTCGGTCGCGTCGGGCCCCGCGGCACGCCGTCCGTTGCATTTCATTTTCCATGCGGGGCACGTGGGTTCCACGTTGCTCTCGCGTTTGCTGGACGAACTACCGGCACCCGCTGGCGGTTCCGCTGTGCTGGGCCTGCGCGAGCCCCTGCCATTGCGCACGCTTGCGGAAGCCGGCGATGTGCTGGGCCGTGCGGACTCTCTCTTGTCTTCAGCCCAGTTCGGGGCGCTGCAGCAGATGCTGGCTACCAGCTGGCAACGTGGCTATGCGCACACGCAGGTGGTGGTGCTGAAGGCCACCAGCAGCACTACGCGCGTCGGGCCGGCTTTGCTGGCGGCACTACCTGCGGCGCGCGCGGTGTGCCTGAACCTGGCGCCCGAGCCGTACCTGGCCACGCTGCTAGCTGGCGAGAACGCGGCGCTCGACTTGCGTGGGCACGGGCCCGAACGCATGCGGCGGCTGCAACCGCGCACCGGCAGCATCACCACGCCGCTGCACGCCATGGCTTTGGGCGAGCAGGCGGCACTGGCATGGCTCGCGGAAGCCTGGAGCCAGCGCGAACTGGCACAGCAGGCGGGTACGCGCGTGCTGGCGGTCGACTTCGACCGCTTGCTGGGCGATGTCGAAGGGACACTGTCGGGAGTGCTGCGCCACTTCGGGCTCGACGCCAACGCAGCGCCACTGCTGGCGCGTAGCCCGGTGCTGACGCGTTATTCGAAAGCCACGGAGCACGCCTATTCCCCGGCGTTGCGGCAGCAGTTGCTGGCGCAGGCGCGGCGGGACCAAGCCGTGGAACTGCAGCGCGGCATGCGCTGGCTGGAAACGCTGGCCGCTGCGGACGCGAACGTGGCGGCGCTGCTGGGCTGAACGAATTCCGTTGGGCGAGGCTTCCAGTGCCACGCCACCGCCAAGCCGGGCTTACGTCTGCGCCCACATGCGCAGCAGGTTCTGGCGCACCACGTCCAGCCGCACGCGGTTGTCGTGTTCCATGCGCAGCCCTTCCAGCGCAGCCAGTTCGTTCAGTTCATACACCTGCTGCCGCTGGTG
>JBEGRA010000227.1:0-3615 GCA_041180705.1 Pseudomonadota bacterium
ACGCGCGCCGGCGCTTCCACCACCCAGCCCGCAGGCTCCACCGCAGACACCTTGATGACTGCCTGCCCGAGATTGCCGCGCAGCAGGCGCATGCCGCCATCGCTGGCAAACGGGTTCGACACGGGGCGCAGCACGTCTTCGTCGAGCGAATTCGCCGGCGCCTCGCGCCACTGCAGCACACCATCCACGAGGAACGGTTCACGCGCCTGCGCACGCAAGCCGCCGGCCCAGGCCGTGGGAGCGTCTTTATGCAACAGACCGGCATCCAGCAGTTCGCGCATGACGAACGCCAAGCCACCGGCCGCATGGAAGTGGTTCACGTCGGCTTTGCCGTTCGGGTAAACCCGCGCCAGCAGCGGCGTCACGGCGGACAAATCCGCCATGTCTTCCCAAGTCAGCTCCAGCCCCAGCGCACGAGCCATGGCCGGCAGATGCAGCGTGTGGTTCGTGGAACCGCCCGTGGCCATCAAGCCTACCGTGGCGTTCACGAGGCTGCGAGCATCCAGCGAACGCGCGAACGTGCGTCGTTCCGCCGGGGAACGCGAAGCTTCCGTCGCCACATGCTCCAGCGCCGCCACTGTGAGCGCATGACGCAACGGCAAGGCTGGCTGCACGAAAGCAGCACCCGGCACGTGCAGGCCGAGGAACTCCAGCACCATCTGGTTGGTGTTGGCCGTGCCGTAGAAAGTGCAGGTGCCCACGTCGTGGTAGGCACCCAGTTCCGAAGAAAGCAGTTCGTCGCGCGTCGCCTTGCCTTCGGCAAAACGGCGCCGCACTTCGGCCTTCGCCTTGTTGGGCAAACCGCTCGCCATGGGGCCCGCCGGCACGAACAGCATGGGCAAGTGCGCAAACGCCGCAGCTCCCATGAACAGGCCCGGCACGATCTTGTCGCACACGCCCAGCAGCAGCCCGGCGTCGAACGCGTCATGCGAAAACGCCACGGCCGTGGACAAGGCAATGACATCGCGGCTGAACAGCGACAGTTCCATGCCATCGCGGCCCTGCGTGACGCCGTCGCACATGGCCGGCACACCGCCGGCCACCTGCACGGTGGCGCCCACGCTGCGCCCGGCCTGCCGCAGCAGTTCCGGGTAAGCCTCGAACGGGCGGTGTGCGGAGAGCATGTCGTTGTAGGCCGTCACCACGCCCACGTTCGGGCTGCCGCTGAAGGCGAGTGTCGACTTGTCGGCGCCACCGCCGGCGGCCACATGCGCGAGATTCGAGCAGGGCAGATCCTTGCGTGCCGGCGCGGACAACACGGCCGCTTCCATGCGTTCGCGCCACACGCCATGGCCTGCAGCGCTGCGCTCCGTGATGCGTTGGGTGACGGCAGCGACTACCGGATGCAAGGAGTTCATGGCAGGCAGTCCTTCAAGGCGCCCAGAAGATTTCGAGCGGCGAGGCACTGCTCGCGCCCGGCGTCAGCAGCGCACTCACGGGGCGTTGCAAGGGATCCGGATTGGCCAATGCCTCTTCCAGCACGCGCCGTTTGCCTGCGCCGGTCACCAGCAACCACAAGCGACGGGTCCAGGTGAGGCGACCCAAGGTCAGCGTCAAACGCGCATAGGGCGCGTTCGCCGGGAGCGGGTTCGGTGTCAGCGTGACGACCGCCGGACGCGGCGCCGAACACAACCCCGCCTCCAGCCCTTCGGCCCCGGGGAACAATGAAGCCGTATGCGCATCGCCCCCCATGCCGAGCAGCACGGCGTCGAAGCGACGTGGCAGCAGCGACAGGCGTTGGTCCGCTTGCGCCGCCAACGTCACGGGGGAATGGTCGAACTGCGTCTGCGGCGACATCAACCCCAGCACGCGCGCCTGCGGCAGCAATTCGCGCAGGAGCCGTTCATTGCTGTAGGGGCTCGCCACCGGTACCACGCGTTCGTCGGTGGGCACGATGCACACCTTGCGCCACGGCAGGGCACGCGTGCCGAACTCGCGCAGCGCAGGCTTCGGGGTTTCGCCACCGGCAATGGCGAAGAAGGCGTCGCCTCCGGCCTGCAAGGCTTCACGCGAGGCCTGCTCGAGGGCATCGGCGAGCATCACGGCCAGCGCCACGCGGTCCGGCGCTTCGTGCCAGACCACTTCGCGCTGCGTGATGGCGGACACGGCGGCCATCACTCGTACCAACTGTGGCCGTGGCGCTCGGCCAGGGCGATGGCCGAGGTGGGGCCCCAGGAGCCGGCGAGATACTTCTGCGGACGCTGGTTCACCGCACGCCAACCGGCATGGATGCCATCGATGTATTGCCACGCGGCGTCCACTTCGTCCACGCGCACGAACAGCGTCGGGTCGCCGCGGAGGAAGTCGAGCAACAGGCGTTCGTAGGCGATGCGCGGACGCTGCACGCCGAAGACTTCATGCAGCGAAAGATCCAACGGCACGCGGCGCAGCGCCGTGCCCGACAAGCCCGGCTCCTTGCTCATCACTTCGAGCGTGATGTGCTCGTTCGGCTGCATGCCGATGACGAGACGGTTCGCCTGCAAGCCGCCGGAAGAATGCCCGGCGAAGAGATCATGCGGCACCGGCTTGAACTGGATGACGATTTCCGTGCGACGCGCCGCCATGCGCTTGCCGGTGCGCAAGTAGAACGGCACGCCAGCCCAGCGCCAGTTGTCGATGTCAGCGCGCAACGCCACGAACGTCTCGGTGGCGCTGTCCGTGCGGGCGCCCTCTTCTTCCAGATAGCCGGGAACCGGCCCGCCGTTGGCAATGCCCGCGCCGTACTGGCCGCGGACGGTATTGGCCACGACATTGGCGGCAGTGATGGGGCGCAGGCTGCGCAGCACCTTGATCTTCTCGTTGCGCACGGCGGCAGCATCGAGGCTGGACGGCGGGTCCATGGCGAGCAGAGCGAGCATCTGCAGCATGTGGTTCTGCACCATGTCGCGCAGCGCCCCGGCGTCGTCGTAGTAGCCCCAGCGGCCTTCCACGCCCACGGTCTCCGCCACGGTGAGCTGCACGTGCTCCACCCATTGGCCGTTCCACAGCGGCTCGAACAGGATGTTGCCGAAGCGCAGCGCCAGCAGGTTCTGCACGGTCTCCTTGCCCAGATAGTGGTCGATGCGGAAGACCTGCTCTTCCTCGAACACTTCGGCCACCGCGCGATTGATGGCAGCGCCGCTGTCGCGGCAATGCCCGATGGGCTTTTCCAGCACCACCCGGGAGTTGGCATGCACGAGGTGCGCGCACTGCAGACTTTCGCAGGCCGGGCCGTACAGGGCCGGCGGCGTCGAGAGGTAATACGCTTGGAAGGCGTCAGTGCTTGTCAGGCCCGGCAAGCCGCGGAGCTTGTCGAAGCCGCCCTGGGCGAGATTGATCGAGCGGTAGTCGATCTTCTGCACGAAGGCGTTCATCTCGTCGCGGTTCGTCACCTCGCCGGCGCGCGCCTGCAGGGCCTCGGCCACCATGTTCTGGAACGCCTCGCGGGTCATGTCGCGGGAGGCCACGCCGTAGAGATGCAAACCCGGGGGCAGCAGACCGTCCTGATGCAGATGCCAGAGGGATGGCCAAAGCATGCGCCGGGACAGGTCGCCCGTGGCACCGAAGAGGACGAAACCGGCCTGAGCGCCGGGCGCGAGAAGGGGTGGCAGTGTCATGGGGCAGAGTATGCCACGC
>JBEGRA010000228.1:0-5372 GCA_041180705.1 Pseudomonadota bacterium
AGGCCTTGAATCTGGCGGTGCTTGGTGTCGTGGACGAGGACGCCTCCGGTGCCTTGCGCCCGGCTACCCCGTTGGCGGAGCCCCGTCTTGGGACGCCGCGGTCTGGGCTTTATCTGGTCATCCACCCGCGGCAGTTGGCACCCACCTGGCAAAGTCCATCGGTCGAGGGCGCCAACGTCCGCTTGCAGTTGGACGCGGGCCCGGGTGAAAAGAAGTTGGTGGAGTTGCCGCAGCCTGACGGCACGTCCTTGCTGGCGTTGGCGCAAGGCGTTTCCTGGCAGGGCCTCGATGGAAGACAGCGCGACTACGTGTTCGTGGCGGCCGAGGACCAAGCCAACTATTTCGCTCAACTGCGCCGTCTGCGCGGACAGTTTCTGGCCGGCGGTGCGCTCATGCTCGGCGCGGCTGCGCTCGTCATCGCGCTGGTCGTCGGCTTCCTGTTGCAACCCTTGCGGCGCATGGAGCGCCAGATTGCCGAGGTGGAAGTGGGCGAGCGCCCCACCTTGGCCGGGGATTGGCCGCGCGAACTGCGGGGCGTGGCGCAGAACCTCAACGCCCTGTTGCAGGCGGAGCGGGACCGCGCGGAGCGCTATCGGACCACGCTTGGCAATCTCGCACATTCCTTGAAGACGCCGCTCAGCGTTCTGCGCACTCTGCTGTCGAGCCAACCGGCGGGTGAGGCCCAAGCGGAAATGGGACAGCAGGTGGACCGCATGCAGGACATCGTCCAGCACCAGTTGCGCCGCGCTACCACGGGAAGTCTCGTTCCCGGCGTCGCCTGGACGCCGGTGCTGCCCGCACTCGAGGATGTGCTTGGTGCGCTGCGGAAGGTTCATGCGCAGCGCAGCCTCGCCATTTCCTTGCACGGTGTTGCCGGCAAGCCGCCGGACGCCAGCCTCGCTTGTCCGTTGGATCGCGGCGACCTGCTCGAGTTGGCCGGGAATCTCGCGGACAACGCCTGCAAGTTTGCCAGCAGTCGGGTAGAGGTGTCGTTGACCCCGTGGCACGAAGCCGGTTGGCGTCGTCCGGGCGTGGAGATTTGTGTCGACGATGACGGGCCCGGTGTGGCCGAGGCGGAGCGTGAACGCATTCTCGAGCGCGGTGTGCGGTTGGATGAGCGCGTGCCTGGGCAGGGAATAGGGCTGTCGATGGTCGCCGATATCGTTGCGGCCCATGCTGGCAGCGTGACCGTTGCCACGTCGCCGCTGGGCGGTGCGCGGTTCCTGGTGCGGTTGCCGGGCCGATGAGCGCCTCCCTTCCTGACGCGGCGTCGGTGCTGATGGTGCGCGATGCGCGCAAGGCCCGGCAATTGCAGCAACGCGTCGCGGAGCGGCAGGCTCGTGGTCAACCTCATGGTCGCGACCTCGAGCAGCTCGAAGCCCATCTGGCGGTAGCGGCAGAACGTGCCGTGGTCCGTGCTGCGCTCATTCCTGCCGTCACATACCCCGAAGAATTGCCGGTTGCTCAGCGGCGCGAGGACATCCTTGCGGCGCTCAAGGCGCATCAGGTGGTCATCATCTGCGGCGAGACGGGCTCGGGAAAGACCACGCAGTTACCCAAGCTGTGCATGGAAGCCGGCAGTGCCCGCCGTGGCCTCATCGGCCATACCCAGCCTCGCCGAATCGCGGCACGAACCGTGGCGGCCCGTATCGCCGAAGAGTTGCAGCAACCGCTGGGCACCTCCGTGGGTTTCAAAGTGCGTTTCACGGACCGCACTTCGAAGGACACTTTGGTCAAGTTGATGACGGACGGTGTGTTGCTGGCCGAACTTCGCGATGACCCGGACCTGACCGCCTACGACACCTTGATCATCGACGAGGCTCACGAGCGCAGCCTCAATATCGACTTCCTGCTCGGTGTGTTACAGCGCCTGCGTCACCGCCGCCCCGACCTGCGTCTGGTCATCACCTCTGCAACCATCGAGACGGGGCGCTTCGCCGAGTTCTTCGCCGATGCGAATGGCAAGCCGGCCCCCGTGCTGGAAGTTTCCGGGCGCGCCTGGCCCGTGGAAACGCGCTACCGGCCGTTGGCCACCGATGACGACGATGACCTGGACCCGGGCGTTACGGCGGGCGTGTTGCGCGCGGTAGACGAAATCCGCAGCGAACCGGGTGAAGTGGGGCGCGGCGACATTCTGGTGTTCTTGCCTGGCGAACGGGAGATTCGCGATACCGCCGAGGCGCTCGAAGGCGCTGTCGCCGGGCGCATGGAAGTGATGCCGCTCTATTCACGCCTGAGTTGGGAAGACCAGCAGAAGGTATTCCGGCGCGGCGGCCGGCAGCGAGTGGTGCTAGCCACCAACGTGGCCGAAACTTCCCTGACCGTGCCGGGTATCCGCAGTGTCATCGACGTCGGCACCGCGCGTATCAGTCGCTATAGCGCACGCGCCAAGATTCAGCGGCTTCCGGTGGAGCCGGTGTCGCAAGCCAGTGCCAACCAGCGCCGTGGGCGTTGTGGGCGCGTGGGTCCCGGGCTTTGCGTACGGCTCTACGCCGAAGAAGATTTCAACCTTCGTACGCCGTTCACGGCGCCGGAAGTGCTGCGGACCAATCTGGCGAGCGTCATTCTCCAGATGGAGACGCTGCGGCTCGGTGCGCCGCAGGACTTCCCGTTCATCGATCCGCCCGATACCCGCCAGATCAACGACGGCTATCGTCTGCTCCAGGAACTGGAGGCAGTGGATGATGACCGCGCAGTCACGCCGTTGGGTAGGCAGTTGGCGCGCCTGCCCGTCGACCCGCGCCTGGGTCGCATGCTGGTCGAGGCCAAGCGACGTGCCGCCTTGCGCGAAGTACTGGTATTGGCGGCCGTGCTCTCCATGCAGGATCCGCGGGAGCGCCCGCAGGATGCGCAGGCAGCGGCGGATGCCAAGCATGCGCAGTTCGCCGACCCCGACAGCGATTTCGTGGCGCTGTTGAAGATTTGGGGGGCGTATCAGGAGGAGCGGGCGGCACGTTCGCGCAGCGCCTTGCGACGTTGGTGTCGTGACCAATTCCTGTCGGCCGTCCGCATGCGCGAATGGGAAGAGTTGCACGCCCAGTTGTCCACGATTGCCGCGGAGATGGACTGGGCACCGAACGCGCAGAACGCCAGTTACGAGGCCTTGCATCGTTCTCTGCTGAGCGGACTGCTGGGCAATATCGGGCTGAAGGCCGAGCCTGGTCGCGGCGCCCCCGGGACCGAGGGGAAGGCCCGTGATCGTCAGGAAAAGGGTCTCTACGACGGTGCCCGCGGTTTGCGGTTCCTGGTCGCGCCCGGCACGCCAGTGCGCAACCGGGCGCCCCGCTGGTTGGTCGCCGGCAACATCGTGGAAACGCAGCGCGTTTACGCGCGGCTGGTCGCCGGCGTCGACCCCGCATGGATCGAGCAGGCGGCACACCATCTGGTGAAGCGCAGCCACGGTGACCCGCAGTGGGACGAAACGCGCGGACAGGCGAGCGTGGCCGAGACGGTGTCGCTCTACGGGCTCCTGCTCTCCGCCGGCCGGCGCGTGAATTTCGCGACCGTGGACCCTGCAGGTGCTCGCGAATTCTTCGCCCGCGAGGCGCTCGTCCACGGTCGCAGCCGCCTGACGCTGCCTTTCCTGGCGGCCAATCGCGCCACCCGCGCGAAGTTGCAGGAAGAGGAAGCCAAACTGCGCCGGCAGGTGGTGGTGAAGGACGAAACGGAAGAGGCGGAGCTTTATCTCGAACGTCTGCCTCAGGACGCCCACAGCGCCATGGCGTTCTCCACCTGGTGGAAGAAAGCCGTCGACAGCGAACGCGCAGCCTTCACGTTTTCGGCGGCGGACTTGCGGCGTGCCGGGGCACCTCGCGCCGATGAAGAGCACTTCCCCGCGCGAGTGGTGCTGGGCGGCAATGCACTGCCCGTGCGCTATGTCTTCGACCCGGACCGCGCCGACGATGGCGCCACGGTAACGGTGCCTCAGCCCTTGGTGACCCGCATCGCCGTTGGGGAAGTGCTGGGTGCCATTCCCGGTTGGCGTGTGGAACTGGTGACCGAGTGGATTCGTGCCTTGCCGAAAGCCTTGCGACGGCAATTGGTGCCAGCACCCGACGTCGCGCAAGCCTGTGTTGTCGCTTGTGAAGCAACGCTCGCCAGGTCACCGCGTTTCGGCAACGGCAACGCAACGAGCGTTGCAGCTGCGGCTCCCGCGTTTGTCGAACTCGTGGCGAAGTTCCTGACCGAGCGTGCAGGCGAATCGATTACCGCCGCAATGCTCGAGCGTCTGGAGGTCGCGCTGCACCTGCAGCTGAACTTGCGCGTCGTGGATGCCAGCGGCCGGCAGGTGACAGAGGGGCGGGAGCTTGAGGAGCTGCGCCGTCTGGCGCGCCGCGCGGGAGGCACTGCTGCACCCGTTGTGGATGTCGTGTGGCAGCGCTCGGGTGTTCGTGCCTGGGACTTCCCGCGTATTCCCGAGAGATTGGAGGTGGAAAGGCAGGGCGTGCGCATTGCACTGTTCCCGGCTATCGCCGACCGTGGCGAGGCGGTGGACCTGACGCTGGAAGATGATGCGGCAACAGCTGCCAGAGTCACTCGGCAGGGTGTGGCGCGACTGGCGGCTCTCGCGTTGGGCCCGGTTCACCGAACGTTGGAGAAGGAATTCGCAGCGGACCGCGAACTCATGTTGCTCCACCAGATGCTCGGGCCGGCCAAGGGCTTCGCGAAGGACCTGGCGGACCGTGTCGTGGCTCGTGCGCTCTACGGTGGGCATGGTGCGGGGCTGGCTTCCGAAGGCGAGGTTCCAGCCACGCGAGAGGCATTCGAGGCGGCGGTCGTGCGGGCGCGCCCGGTGCTGTATGCGGTGAAGGAAAAAATCACCACCCGCATGCGGGATTTGTTGAATGCGACAGCCATTGCGCGACGCGAACTTGCCGCCTTGCCAGAGGGTCTCGATGCGGTGCTGGTGGAAGACGTTCGCGCTGGTCTGCAGCGCGAGGTGTTTCTCGGGTTCGTGGCAGCTACGCCCGACCCGTGGCTGGACCTGCTGCCGAAGTACGTGAAGACGACGGCGCGCCGCGCGGCCAAGTTGCGTGGCGCGCAAGGGCGCGTGCTCGAGGCCCAGTTCGAAATGCGAGATCTTTGGCGGCGTTTTCAGGCCTTGCTCGCTGCGTCGACGGCGGCAGGATACCCCACGCAAGCGCTGGACGAGCTCCGCTGGACGCTCGAGGAGTATGCGCTTTCGGTGTTCGCGCAAGACTTGAAGGCGACGCTGACGGTCTCGCCCAAACGCGTTGCTGCGTTGTTCGAGAGTACGGGGCTGGCACTCAAGTTGTCCGCTTCCGAGACACAAAAACCTGCGCATCCTGCCGTCAGGCGTTAAGGTACTTGCCGCTGATGCACTTTCGGAGAGGGCGTGTTAGCGTTTTTGG
>JBEGRA010000229.1:0-12703 GCA_041180705.1 Pseudomonadota bacterium
CAGCGCGAAACGAACGCCGCGCGCCTTCAATTGACGCATGAAATACACGACGTTGGCCATGTGCGTAATGGCTGCCGTTTCGGTGATTTCAAAGCACAGCGCACCGGGTTCCAGTTCCACCTGCGACAGCTCACTCAGCAGGAACTCGAGGAAGCGCTCGTCGTTCAGCGTGGTACCGGAAAGGTTCAGGGACAAGGAATGCCGCTGACCGCTGCCCTTGCGCGCGGCCAGCTTGGCAAGCGCCTCGCGGACCACCCAGCGGTCGATGCCGGGCATGAGGTTGTAGCGCTCGGCGGCGGGGATGAACTCCACCGGAGGCACCAGCTTGCCCTCTTCGTCGCGCATGCGAAGCATCAGTTCGTAGTGCCCGCCATCCTGCGCCACCGCTGCGGGGCTGATAGCCAGAATACGCTGGAAATACAGTTCGAACCGCCCTTCGTCCGCCGCGCGCTGTACGCGGGACACCCACTGCATCTCGCGATGCCGCAGCGGCACCTCACCGGCCTGGTAAACATGGATGCGATCGCGACCGCCTTCCTTCGCGGAATAGCAGGCCACGTCCACGGCGCTCATGACGGAAGCCGCGCTCTCGCTGCGCGAGTTGATCTCCACCACGCCAATGGAAGCCCCGATGTTCAGCGAATGCGGGCCACTGACGAAGCGGAACTCGCGGATGCCCTGCCGGATGTTCTCGGCGATGCGCATGGCCTGGTCGAGCGCGCAGTCTTCCAGCAGCAACCCGAATTCGTCGCCACCCAGACGCGCCAAAATGTCGCGTGTCCGGACGCGAGTCTGCAGCAACAGCGTGACCTGCTTCAGCAGACGATCGCCGGCAGGATGGCCGCAGGTGTCGTTCACCACCTTGAACTGGTCGAGGTCGACATACACCAGCGCATGCTGGCGCGCCGGAGTGGCGCGCGTGCCTTCCAGCAGGAAATGCAGCTTGGCCTCGAATTCGCGACGGTTGATCAGGCCCGTCAGCGTGTCGTGCGAAGCCTGATAGGACAGCGCGCGGCGCAACCGCCGTTCGCGGCTGACATCGCGAAACACCACCACTGCGCCGGCCACTTCCCCATGGCGGTCGCGAATGGGGCTGGCAGAGCACTGCACGCCCAAAGCCTGCCCGTCGCGGCGCCGCAGCGCCACGTGATCATGCGCGGTCCAGGCAGTGCCTTCTTCCAAAGGTTGACGCAACGGCGTGGGCAGGCTCTCGCCGGAAGTTTCGTGTACCAGCGGAAAGACACTGAGCAGCGGTTGACCCACGGCGTCTTCCGCAGACCATCCCGTCAACTTCGCGGCCGCGGGGTTCAGGTAATCGATTCGGCCCACGGCGTCGGTGCTGATGACCGCATCGCCGATGGACTGCAAGGTAACCTGCGCGCGGTCCTTTTCATCCAGGACGGCGAGTTCTGCGGCACGACGGCTGGTGATGTCGTGAAGCGTTCCCTCGAAACCGCAAACCTTGCCGTCGGCGTCGCGCATCAGGCGCGCATTCTCGGCGACGGTCAGTCGGCGGCCATCGAGGGCCCGCAATTCGAATTCATGGTCGCGCACTTCGCCTTCCAGCAAGAGGCGCTGGTGCAGCTCTTCACGGCTCAGTGGCTCCACGGCAAAGCGCGCGAACCCCTGGCCTTGCAGCGTGGCGAAGTCGGTGGCCCCGAGCAAACGCACGAGCGCCGGGTTGCCCACGAGCAAGGCACCATCGAGCGCGCATTGGTAGACGCCGTCGACCACATTGTCGAACAAGCGCCGGAAGCGCTGGTCGCTCGCCCGCAAGGCGTCGCCGTGGCGGTGGCGCTCGATGGCCTGCGTAGCCAGTCGCCCGAGGCGCGCCAACCGGTCCTGCTCGCGGCGTCCTGGCAGCCGGGCAACGGTACCGTAGGCCGCGAGCGTCCCCAGGGGTTCGCCCTCCAGGCTCAGCAAGGGCACGGACCAAGCGCTGACGACGCCAGCCAATTGCGCCGCCGCAACGCGGTGCTCCCAGCGGTCGTCGGCGGCGACCTCTTCCACCCAAACCACGCCGCGGTGGGCCAGCGCCGAAGCGCAACTACCGTACCCCGGCTCGCCCACCGGGACACCGTCCATGGCCGCCAGAAAAGTGCGCGCCAGTTGCGGCGCAACGCCATGTTGCAGACGGCCGGAGGCCGCGTCGAAAAGCTGGACTGCCAACCGACAACCAGGCAGCGCCGCTCCCGCAGCCTCGAGCATGGCTTCAAGCGCCCGTTCGAGCGGAGCGTCCGCAGCCATCTGTTCGTGCAAAGCGTGTTCGGCGGCCGCCATCGCGGCTTCCGCCACGCGGCTGGAGACGTCGCGCAAGCACAGGATGAACACCCGCTGGCGTTCGAGGCGGGCTTCGCTGACACCGAACTCCGCGACGAATTCCCGGCCATCCTTGCGCAGGCCCGTCGTGCCATGCGCGGCGAGGTCCGTCCGCGTATCGTCGGCACGGGTGGCGAGAGCTTCCAGCGCAACGCCGGGCGATTCCACGGCGCTGACCAGCGCCGGCAACAAGAGAGTGAGGGGCTTGCCCTGGACTTCCGCGGCGGCATAGCCGAACACGCGTTCGGCAGTGGGATTGAAGAGGTCGATGTGGCCGGCTTCATCCACGGTCAGGATGACGTCCTTGACATGGTCCAGCACGGCTTGCAACTGACTGTCCGTCTGCTCGCGCAGTTCGCGGCCCAGCGCTTCCGTTTCGGCCGCCATCAACTGCATGGAGCGCACGACGCCACGCCGTTCTTCGTCGGTGTGGTCGTAGTGTTCGCTGACGAGACGGAGCAACTGCTCCCAGTCGGTGCCCGCGGCGCCCACGGACTGTGTCAGTTGACGTTCCAGCAAGCGATTGAAGCGACGGAAGCGACCGGTAGCCACGGCCTGTGCGACCGGGGTGGCCACCAAGGGCGCCACGGGTGCGGCAGGCACCAGCCCCAAACCAGCACGAACGGCGGCGGGCAGGCGCTCCGGTGAGACGCCCGGGGGGGCAACGGCCGACATGGGTGGCACAGACATCGTCCCTGAAACTCCCGTGGTCCGCCTTCACGGGGGCGGACCTTGATGCCGGGAGTCTAGGGGGCGCCCCGGCCGGGGCGCTGTGACGGGGTCGTCAGTCCTCGCTGGACTCGTTCGAACGACCCGTGCGGCGGCGGTCCGCTTCCTTCAGTTCGCGCTTGCGCAGACGCAGGTTCAGCGGGGTGACCTCCACCAGTTCGTCGTCGGCGATGAATTCCATCGCCTGCTCGAGCGAATAGCGGATGGGCGGCGACAGCATGACGTTTTCGTCCTTGCCGGCAGCGCGCACGTTGCTGAGCTTCTTCGCCTTCAGCGGGTTCACGGTCATGTCGTTGTCGCGGGCGCAAATGCCCACGAGCATGCCTTCGTAAACTTCATCACCCGGCGCCACCATGAGACGGCCGCGCTCCTGCAGGGCAAACAGCGCATACGCCAGCACCTTGCCGGTGCCGTTGGAGATCATCACGCCTTCGAGGCGCGTCGCGATGTCCTTGTCTACCACCGGGCCGAAATGGTCGAACACGTGGTACATGAGGCCCGTGCCCGAAGTGAGCGTGCGGAACAGCGTCTGGAAGCCGATGAGGCCGCGCGATGGCACGAGGTAATCGAGGCGCACACGCCCGCGACCGTCGGTCGTCATGTTGGTCAGCTGGCCGCCACGCTCGCCCAGCGCGTTCATCACGGCGCCCTGGCTGGTCTCTTCCACGTCGGCGGTCACCTGCTCCCAGGGTTCCACCTTCTGGCCGTTTTCTTCCTTCGTGACCACGCGCGGGCGTGACACGGCCAGCTCGTAGCCTTCGCGGCGCATGTTCTCGATGAGCACGCCAAGATGCATTTCGCCGCGCCCGTACACCAGGAACTTGTCCGGGTCCGGCAGCTCTTCCACGCGCAGGGCGACGTTGGTGAGCGTTTCGCGCATGAGGCGCTCGCGCACCTGGCGGCTGGTGACGAACTTGCCTTCCCGGCCGAAGAACGGCGAGTTGTTGGTTTCGAACGTCATGCTGATGGTGGGTTCGTCCACCACGAGCGGGGCCAGGCCTTCCGGCGCTTCCGGCGAGCACAGCGTGTCGGAGATCTTCGGCTCGGGGATACCCGCGAACGCGACGATGTCGCCTGCGGCGGCCTCATCCACTTCCACGCGGTCCAGGCCGAGGAAGCCAAGCACCTGAGTGATGCGCTCCGTGCGCGGCTTGCCGTCGCGGTCCACCACAGTGAGCGACTGGCCCTTGCGCAAGCGACCACGCTTGATGCGGCCGATACCGATCGCACCCACGTACGGCGAGTAGTCGAGCTGGCTGATTTGCAACTGCAGCGGCGCTTCCGGATCCACGTCGGGCGCCGGGCAGTGCTTCACGATGGCTTCGAACAGCGCGTTCATGTTGTCCGTCTGCACGGCCGGATCGTTGGTGGCGAAGCCACGCAGCGCCGAGGCGTAGACGATGGGGAAATCGAGCTGCGCGTCGGTGGCGCCCAAGCGATCGAACAGGTCGAAGGTCTGGTTGATGACCCAGTCCGGGCGCGCCTCGGGGCGGTCGATCTTGTTGATGACGACGATGGGGCGCAGGCCGTGGCGGAACGCCTTCTGGGTGACGAAGCGCGTCTGCGGCATGGGACCGTCGACGGCGTCCACGAGCAGCAGCACGCAGTCGACCATGGACAGCACGCGTTCCACTTCACCGCCGAAGTCGGCGTGGCCCGGGGTGTCGACGATGTTGATGCGGTAGTCACCCCAGCGGATGGCGGTGTTCTTGGCCAGGATGGTGATGCCGCGCTCGCGTTCCTGGGCATTGCTGTCCATGACGCGTTCGGGCGTGGCCTTGCGGGCGTCGAGCGTGCCGGACTGGCGCAGCAACTGGTCCACCAGCGTGGTTTTGCCGTGGTCGACGTGGGCGATGATGGCGATGTTGCGCAGGTTCTGGATCACGAGGGGGTACCCATAAAAAAACCCGGCCCGGAGAAAGCCCCCGGGCCGGTGATATCCGCCAAGTATAGCCTATCCGGGGACCTGACGCCCGCGAACAGGACAGTGCACTGCCTCAGCGAGTGCTTTCGGTGCCCGCAAGCGGCACCACCGCCTCCGTGGCACCAACGCCCGTCTTGGCGCGCGACGGCGGGGCCGGCAAAGCGGAACCGCCCACCAACACCGGGAACGCCAACACGCGAGTCTGCTCTCCCAACGGGTCATCCAGCGTCACCGCCACATTCAGGACGAACCCGCCCGCCGTCGGCGCCTGCGCGGTCACGGTCACTTCACGCACACTGCCGGCACTCACGCGTTCGAGCGTGACGGGAGCCACGGGGTCCAGCAGAACCAGCCCCTCGCTGCCGGATACTTCCACGTCCATGGTCGGTACCGTAGCGCCAGGCAAAAGCACCACGCGCACCTTGAAAGGGACGCCCGGTTGCGGTGAAGACATCAAGCCGAACTTCACCTCCACGGGTGCCACCGGCTTGCCCATCGGCACACCTTCGACGAGGTCGCGCGTGATGTGCTCCACGCGTGCGGCATCGGCGGCCGTTTTCGTTTGTGCCGGGGCCGGTGCCTCGCCGCAACCCGCCAACCAAGGCAACAAGGCCCCGGCAAACGCGGCAGAGCGCAGGACGACAAACAGGGGGTTCGAGGTAGGGTTCATGGAGTAGCCGCTCACGGTTGGGTGACGGTCAAGGTAAGGGTCGTATCGCCGAGCGCCGGGGCCGGCGTCGCGGTGTCATCGATGCGGTTGTAGTCCAGCACTTCCAGCACGTAGTCGCCCACCGCCAGCGTCTTCGACCAGGTTTCCACTTCGGTGGGCTTGCCCGCGCAGCCATCGGGAGAACTCGTGGACCCGGGGCAGCCCCCGAACTCGACCAGACCGCTGGCCCCCTTGTACAGATACAGGTCCGCGTCTGCCCCGGCAGGGCCCGCCAAGCGGATGCTGACGACTCCCGCCGTGGCCACCCGCAGGCGGAAGAACTTGCGGCTTCCCAGTCCATTGAAAAGCTTCAGGGTACCGCCGACGTTGTTGGTGCTGATGACGGTGACCGCACCGCCGTTGATGGTCACTGTGCGATAGACCGGCAGGTTATCGGCTCGGCCGCCGTTGTTGGTTTCAGTGGTGCCCCAGGCGTCGATTCCTGACATGAACATGCCGGAGGCCTGCCCCAGCGCGTCGATGCCCGCCACACTGCCGGCATTGTCCGCCTTCAGCGCAGCGAGGAACGGGAAGATACCCGCCAGAGCCGGGGTCTGCTTCAGCCCGCCCTTCATGACGGCGTGGATGGGCGCAAACCCCAACGCCACGTTGTCACCGCTTTCGCCGGCGCTGCTGTCGTAGAGATCCCACAGCACTTCCTGGATGCTTCCCTCGGAATACCAGCCCGTGGAACCGGTCAGGTCGTCGAGGTCGTTGCGCTCTATGTCGAAGCCGAACCCCTGCGTGGTGCCCGGCTTGCTGCTGTCCTTGTAGAGCGAACTGGCGCGCACCATGCTGGAAAACGCGTTGCCCCAGCCTTCGGAGAAAGCCACGCGCAAGTCCACCTTCTGCCCGATGGAATGGTCGCCACCAATGGACTCGTCGCGCGAGAACACGTTCTGGTAGTAGTGCCCGTATTCGTGGGCGATGACCGACTCGTCGTATTCGTCGGTGTCCGTGGCGGCATCGCCGAGCACGTAGATGCCCTCTTCCACCGCGTCGGCCCCCGTGCCCGAGGCAGTGGCGGTATAGAAAGTGGTGTTGATGTTGCCGCTCGACACCTGGAACGGCGTGTTCACCGGCTTGTTGCGCGTGCTCCAGTGCACCTTCAGGTCCGTGAAGCGAGCGGCGGAATCCGCCCCGCGTATGGTCGTGATGGCCTTGTACAGCGTGTCGAGGATGGCGAAGGGCGCCGCTGCCCGCTCCGCATCCACATAGGCGCCCGTGGTGGCGTTCCAGCCCGAAGCGAAGTTCACGTTGCGGGTGGTGGTACCCGCGGCCGCGGCGAACGCGGTGCCGTCGAACACGTATGGCGCATTGGCAGAGGTGTTGTCGACGACGGTCACGGTATAGGCAGGGCTGGTGCCCGCTTCCGTCAGCTTCGCCCGTACGCGCAATTGCACGGAAGTGCCGGCATTCACGCTCAGGCTGTACCGGCCGCTGGCGTCAGTGACGCCCGTGGCAAGTGCAGTCCCGCCTCCGGCAGGCAACAGTTCCACCACCACGCCGCGCGCCGGCGCCTGCGTGGCCGCAGCGAAATCAAGCGAATAGACACCCGTGGTGGTGCGATACGGCACGCGGTCAAAGGTGATCTGGCCGGTGACGGTGCCTGTTCCCGGGGGCGTGGGCCCGGTGCCGATGTTGCCACCACCACCGCCACCACCGCCGCAAGCCGCCAGCAACAGCGCCAACCCCACCCCGAGACAACGGCGAGACCAACGAACGGCAGAAACGGGCAAACGTCGCGGGGCAGGACTCATGCGGGGTTCCGTCGGCGGGAGCAGTGACGAAAAATTACCACAGCGGCGGCGCATCGAAGAGGCGCAGACAGTCTTCCAATGACGACACATGCCGTTCCCAATGGCGGGGTTCGGCGAACCAGGGGAAGGCCTTGGGGAAAGCCGGGTCGCCCCACCGACGCGCCAGCCAGGCCTCGTAATGCACCACCCGGAGCGCCCGCAGTGGCTCGATGAGCCGCACCTCGGCCGCGTCGAACGGAGTGAAGACTTCGTAGCCCGCCAACAGGTCGCGGAGCTGGCCGCGCATCTGGTCCGGCTCCCCGTCCAGCAGCATCCAGAGGTCCTGAATGGCCGGCCCGGTCATGCAGTCGTCGAGGTCGACGAAATGCGGGCCCGCGTCGGTCCACAGCACATTGCCGCGATGGCAGTCTCCATGAATACGCAGCAACCCGGGCTGGATGGCCTCCAACGCGTCTGTCGCGCGGTCCACCAGTTCTTCGGCCAGCGCCTCGTAACGGTCCACCAGATAGTCCGGCAGCCAATCGCCGTCCAGCACGAAATCGATGCTCTCGTCACCGAGCCGCGCTGGAGACAAACGGGGGCGCGAACTGAACCGCCCGGCGCGACCAACCCGGTGCAGCCGACCGAGGAAACGGCCCATCCACTCGCGCTCTGCGGCGGTGCCCAGCTCCGGCCAACGCCCGCCGCGACGCGGGTACACCGCCCACTGGAAGCCGCCCAGTTCGTGGAGCGTTCGGCCCTGCAGCACCAACGGCGCCACCACCGGAACTTCGGCAGCCGCCAGTTCCAACGCGAACGCGTGTTCCTCTTCCAAGGCGGCCCGCGTCCAGCGCCCCGGGCGGTAGACCTTCACCACCACCGGGTCGGCGTCTTCGACGCCCACCTGGTACACCCGGTTCTCGTAGCTGTTGAGCGCCAGCAGACGCCCATCCGTCAGGAACCCGAGTTCTGCCAGGCCCTCCTGCAGCACGTCGGGCGTCAGCCCCGAATACGGGGCTTCGTTCACATTCCGGGCGGCATCGACTTCCATGGGGTGCAGTATGATGGGACCCATGCAGGAACACACCATTCTCGTTACCGGCGGCGCCGGTTACATAGGCAGCCACGTGGTGCGCCAGCTCGGTGAAGCCGGCGAACGCGTGGTCGTTCTCGACAACCTCTCCACGGGGTTCCGCAGTGCAGTCACGCACGGGGAACTCGTGGTGGGCGATACCGGCGACAGCGCGCTGGTAGCCCGCGTCCTGCGGGACTACCACGTCGACACCATCATGCACTTCGCGGCACACACCATCGTGCCGGAGTCCGTGGCGGACCCGTTGAAGTACTACCGCAACAACACCGCTGCCACGCGCAACCTGCTCGAATGCGCGCAAGCGGCCGGCGTGAAGCACTTCGTCTTCTCCTCCACGGCAGCGGTCTACGGGCTGCCACCGGGTGGCGTTGCCGCCGAAGACAGCCCCAACGCGCCCATCAACCCCTATGGCACCTCGAAACTCATGAGCGAGTGGATGCTGCGGGACCTTTCCGCCGTCACCCCACTCCGCCATGTGGTGCTGCGCTACTTCAACGTCGCCGGTTCCGACCCGGCCTGCCGTATCGGGCAGAGCACGCCGAAGGCCACGCTCCTCACCAAGGTCGCCGTGGAACACGTCGTGGGCAAGCGCCCCCACGTGGCCGTGTTCGGCACGGACTACCCCACGCCGGACGGCACCGGCGTGCGCGACTACATCCACGTGGAAGACCTCGCTTCTGCCCACCTGAAGGCTCTGGCCTATCTGCGCGCCGGCGGCACCTCCACCACGCTCAATTGCGGTTACGGCAAGGGGTTCAGCGTGCGTGAACTGCTGGATGCGGTGGCGCGCGTCTCCGGTCAGCCACTGATCATCCGCGAGGAACCGCGTCGCGCCGGCGACCCGCCGGTGCTCATCGCCAAGGCGGACCGCATCCGCGAAGTACTGGGCTGGGTGCCGGCCCACGACGACCTCGACCATATCGTCGGCACCTCGCTCGCCTGGGAACGGCATCTGCTGAACCATCCGGCCACCTGAGGCATGAAATTCGGCCGCCCCAGTTCGCTGCGCGGCATCCTCGTGGTCGGCCTCGTGCTGGTCACGCTGCCGCTGCTGGTGGCCGTGTCGAACGCTGCCCTGCAGATGAGCCATCTGGCCAAGCGTAGCGCCACGCTCGTGCATCAGGGAGTGGAGAGCACGCGCCATGTGCAGGCGCTTGCGCAGGTGCTTTCAGCCATGCAACGGCGCTCGGGGCTGTGGCTGCTGACGCAAGACCCCTCCATGCAAGCGGCCGTGGCAGAACACCAGGCCGCGCTGGACCTGCACCTGAAGGCCTTGCTGGATCTGCGACAAGAACCCGCCTACCGCGACCGGCTCGAGCGTCTGCAGGCCGAAGTGGACACCATCGCTTTCGCGATGGCCCTGCCCGCGGACGACCCTGCTCAGGCCGCCGCCGTGACTGGGCAACTCGGCAAGTTCGAACCGATGATTCTCGAGGCGAACGCACTGGCCACCGCGAACGCCCTGCGCACCAGCCAGGAACTGGCTGCACTGCAAACCGCCACGGAGCAAACGCAGCGCGAACTGCTGCTGCAGGCTGCCGCACTGGTGCCTGTCACGGCACTGCTGGCCCTGTTGTTCGTCATGCTGCTGGTCCGCCCGCTCAAGCAAATCGACCGCGCCATTGCGGAACTCGGCCGCGGCCAGTTCGATGCCCCCATCGCCATCAGCGGTCCCACGGACCTCGAGCAGCTCGGACAACAACTCGAATGGCTGCGGACGCGCTTGCTGGAACTGGAGGAAGAAAAAAACCGGTTCCTGCGCCACATGTCGCATGAGCTGAAAACACCACTCGCCAACCTGCGTGAAGGCACGGAACTGCTCATGGAAGGCGCCGTCGGCGACCTGGACCCGGCACAGCGCGAAGTCACGGCCATCCTGCGCGAGAACGGCATCCGCCTGCAGCGCATGATCGAAAATCTGCTCAGCTTCAGCGCGTGGGCCGCCAAGGGCGGCGCGCTGGAGCTATCCGAGTTCCGTCTCCGCCCACTCGTGAAGAGTGTCATGGACTCGCAGCAGCTCACCTTGGTGGGCCAACGCCTGCGGCTGGACCTCAAGGTGCCCGATGTCGAAGTGACTGCCGACCGCGGCAAGCTGCGCCTCATCCTCGACAACTTGCTCAGCAACGCGGTGAAGTACACGCCGAAGCACGGCACCATCCATCTCTGGTTTCGACACGAAGCAGGCGAACTGGTCATCGACTGCGCCGACACCGGCCCCGGCATCCCGGCGGCGGACCGGTCCCGCATCTTCGAAGCCTTCTACACCGGCGCCAAACCGCCCGGTGGCCACGTGCCCGGTACTGGCATCGGCCTGTCGGTGGTCATGGATTTCGTGAAAGCGCATGGTGGAACCATCGCCCTGGTGGATGGAGAGTTCACTGGCGCACACTTCCGGATTTCCCTCCCTATGCGGGGGGAGGCTTCGCGTAAGCTAACCGCGGAGGAAAACACTCGTGCCGCACCCTGACTCACCCCCGCCCCGCTGCCACGGCCTGCACTTGCTGGTGCCCGGTCTGCTGTCGGCTGCCGTGCTGCTGGCGGGCTGCGACGTCACGCTTCCGAAGCTCGGCCGCACGCCACCTGCGGCGGTTCCAGTGGTTTCCGATGCGGAAAGCAGCCGCGCGGTGCTGGGCTGGCTGGAAAGCTTGCGCCTGGCCGGGCCGGCGGAGCAGGCGGAACTCGTGGCCGCGGCTCGCCGTGCCCATGAAGAACAGGGGTCCGTAGACGGCCAATTGCGCTATGCCTTGGCGCTGGCCCTGCCCGGCATTCCCGGTGCGGACCCGCAACTGGCACGCCGCCACCTGGGCGAACTGCTGGCCCGTGGTGACCAGCTGCAACCGGGGCCTCGCGGACTGGCGCAGCTCGCACTCGCCGAAATAGACGCCCGTCTCACCCTGCAGTCGGACAACCTCCGTCTGCAGACCGAGGGCGCCCTGCGCGACCGCGAGCGCACCACCGCCCTCACCCGCCGACTCCAGCAGGAGTTGGACGAAAACAATCGCCTGCGCCGCGCCCTCGACGAGGCGCAGCGAAAACTCGAGGCCGTACTGGCCCTGGAGCGCGGCAACGCGCCGGTTCTGCCACCCGCCGCTGCCACGCCTCCGGCGCGCCCGGTGAAGCGCCCCTGATGGCCAGCCGTCGCGAAGCGCAGAAGCGCAAGGCCAAGGTCATGGTCGTGGACGACGACCCGGGGCTGCTGCGTCTCCTCACCATCCGTCTTCGAGCCGAAAACTACGAAGTCGAACCCGTCGCCAGTGGCCCTGCGGCGCTGGAGAGCGCGGCACGCTTCCGGCCGGACCTCGTCATCACCGACCTGCGCATGGAGCCCATGGATGGCGTGACCCTGCTGCGTGAACTGCAGTCACGCTACCCGGGCCTCAAGGTCATACTGCTTACCGCCCACGGCACCATCCCCGACGCCGTGCGGGCCACGCAAAGCGGCGCTTTCAGCTTCCTGACGAAGCCGGTCGAAAAGCAGGAACTGCTCGATCAGGTGCAGAAGGCGCTGAAGATTTCCGGGCAAGCCACCATCGACGAAGATTGGCGACGCGGCATCGTCACGCGCAGCCCGCTCATGGAACAGAAGCTGGCGCAGGCTCACCTGGCCGCCGGCACCGACGCGCGCGTCCTGCTCACCGGCGAGCCCGGCTCCGGCAAGGAACAAGTGGCGCGCGCCATCCACCGTGCCAGCAACCGCGAATCGGCGCCGTTCTTGTCATTCAGCTGCACCTCCGTCTCCACCGAAGTGCTCGAGTCGGAGCTGTTCGGTCACATGAAGGGCGCCTTCCCGGGTGCCCTGCGCGACCACCCCGGCCTCTTCCGCGCCGCCGACGGCGGCACGCTCTACCTCGACGATATCGGCGACCTGCCCGGTACGGCGCAGGTACGTCTGTTACGGGTGTTGCAAGAGGCGCAAGTGACTCCGCTCGGCGCCCCGAAATCCCTGCCGGTCAACGTGCGCGTCATCAGCGGCACCCACCGGGACCTCGCGCAACTGGTGGCCCATGGGCGCTTCCGCGAAGACCTCTACTACAAGCTGAACGTGGTACACATCGACGTGCCGGCGCTCGCGCGACGCCGCGAAGACATCCCGCTCCTGGTGGCCCATGTCCTCGAGCAGGTGGCCATCGAAACCGGCGTGCGCCGCCTCTATTCGCCTGAAGCCGTGGAACTGCTGGCGACCGCGGAAT
>JBEGRA010000230.1:0-5248 GCA_041180705.1 Pseudomonadota bacterium
ACTTCACGCCGCCGAAGCCGGCTGGCGGCTGACGAAGGCGCGGAAGCTGCGCAGCATCCTTTCGCGGTCCGCGCTCTTGCCGGTGAACAGGTCGAAGGCATCGGCCGCCTGAAACACGGCCATGCCGCTGCCGTCGAGCGTGCGGCAACCGGCCGCCCGCGCTTCACGCAGCAACTGCGTTTCCAGCGGGAAATAAACGATGTCCGCAACCCACTGACGAGCGTCCAGCAAGCTCGCCGGCACGGCGGAGCCCGGGTAGTTCGCCATGCCGAGCGGCGTGGCGTTCACCAGACCGTGCGCGCCAGCCAGCGCTTCCGGTAGCGCCGTGGCAGCCACGGCGCGGCCTGCGCCGAAGTCGGCAGCCAGCTTCGACACCAGCGCCTGACAGCGCGTGGCGTCCGTATCGAGAATGCGCAGCTCTTCCACGCCCGCGGTGAGCAGCGCCTGAGCCGTGGCGGCACCGGCGCCACCGGCACCAAACTGCAGCACGCAGCCCAGCTCGGCGCCGGGCAGGCCGCGGCGCAGGCTTTCACCAAACCCGGTGACGTCCGTGTTGTAGCCGATCTTGCGGCCATTCCGGAACACGACGGTGTTCACCGCACCGATGCGCGCAGCACCAGGCGACAACTCGTCGAGATGGGCGATGACCGCCTGCTTGAACGGATGAGTGACATTCAGACCGGCGAAACCGGTCTCCGCTGCTGCTTCGAGCAAGCGCGGAAGTGCCGCCGGCCCGCGACCCGTGGCCGCGAAGTCGAAGAGCGAATAAACGAGATTGAGCCCCTGCGCCGCGCCTTCCTGCTCATGCAGCCAGGGCGAACGCGAGGCCTGGATATCGTGCCCGACGAGCCCCACCAGGCAGCGATGATGCGCTGCGGACAGGGACTGCGGGGTGTGGTGCGAAGTAGGCAAGGTGGAGTACAGCCACTAGGCAGGATGAAAGGCGGCGAAGGAACAGGCAGCGCTGCCCTTCGCCGTCAACGACACGCCCACACCCCGAAGGGTGCGGGCGTGCGACGTCATCAGAACTTGGCGCGGAGGCCGACCGTCACGACGCGACCGATGGGGCTCGCGTTGATGTTGTCGTAGGCTGCCGAACCGTTCGTGTTGAACGCATTGTACTGCGGCGGGTCCTTGTCGAGCAGGTTGGTCACGTCGACGAACAGCTGTGCGTCGCTCATGAAGCCAACCGACTTGAACGTGTAACCCGCGTGCAGGTCGACGGTGGTGAAGCTGCCCACCACGTCGCCACCGCTGGTCGGCACGCCGTTGGTGCGCACGATGGCACCCGCCGCCGAGCCGCTCCAGTTGCGGTAGCCACCGAGGTAGTTCACGAACACGTTGGCGTCGAACTCACCCACCGCGTAGCCGACATTGAAGCGGGCTTCGGTCTTCACCGACGGGAAGGTGGTGTTGAAGCCAGCCGTGCCGAGCACGCTGAAGGTGGTGCCGTTGGCGCCGAAGAACTGGTCGAACTTCAGCTTGCGCGTGGCGGCCGCACCCATCGTCAAACGACCAGGACCCACGTCCACCCGGTAGTTGGCCGACACGTCGAGGCCGGCAACATTCAGGTTCAGAACGTTGTTCTGCTGGTAGTTGTAGATGAAGTAGGTGTTGGCCTGCAGCGGCGCGGTCTGCGGGAGGCCCGCAGTGGCCGCGCTGATCTGGGCCGGCGTGGCGCCCGTCGGGTAGAACTGGAGCAGGTAGCTGAGGTCCGCGGCACCCAGCGCGAGCGCCGGCACCGGAGCGGTGATGCCACCGCGCAGCTTGTTGTACCAGTACGTGGCGGACAGCGAGAGGCCTTCCACGAACGACGGCGCGTAGTCGACGCCGAAGCTGATGGCCTCACCCTTCTGCGGCTTCAGGTTGCCATTGCCGCCCGCGAGCAGGATGCCCGTGACGCTGCTGATGGTGCAGGTGCCAGCGGCGACATTGCAGACCGCGCCCGGAACGCTGGTGATGCCAGGGAAGTTGGCGATGGAGATGGTCGGCGAACCGCCCGGCAGGCCCGTGGCGGCAATGCCGCTGAAGCCCGACTCACCGGTGAGACCGACGGCGTTGGAGCCGCGGCTGGTGAGCGCCGGCGCCACGAAGCTCTTGCCCCAGTTGGCGCGGAACTTCAGGCCGTCGATCACTTCCAGGTTGGCGGCGATCTTCGGGTTGGTGGTCTTGCCGAAGTCGCTGTAGTCGTCCGAACGGCCGGACAGCGTCAGCTCGAAGCGCTTGACGAAGCTGTCAGCCAGCACCGGCACGTACGCTTCCACGTAGACCGACTTCACGTTGCGCTCGTAGTCGATGTGCGTGAAGGTGGAGTTCGTGCTGGCGGGGCCGAGGTTGTTGCCACGGACGATGTCCTGACGCAGCGTGTAGCCCAGGTACTCGCCACCCACGGCCAACTTGGCCGCACCCGCCGGCATGTCGAACAGGTCGGTGGTGTACTTCAGGTAGGCGTTGCGGATCTGCTGGTTGCCGGCGAGCAACTGGCGGTTGTCCGTCAGCGCGGCCTTGGCGGCGGCCGAGGTGCCGGCGCCGAACACGTCGATGGCGTTGGCGGCCGACAGCGCCTGGGTGGTGGAGAACGGCACGCCGTTCAGCGTCGTGCTGGTGTAGCCGTTCAGCGCAAGGTTGAACACCGAACCGTTCAGCTGACCGACGTTCACCTGCTTCGCGCGGTCGAGACCGACGAGGAAGCCCGCGTTCACTTCGGACGTTTCGCTGATGGCGTAAACGCCGTCGAAGCGCGTGTAGAAGGTCTCGGCGGAACCGGTGACCGTGGCGCCGGGGCCCAGCAGTTCGTCAGCGTTGAAGTTGACGGTAGCGGAGGTGGGCGCGCCCGGCAGGGTGGCCAGGATACCGGCGAACGGGTTCACCGAACGACCGGTGGGCAGCGTGGCGCCGGTGTTGTAGATGGTGCCCGAAGCGCTGCCGCGCGTGACGTTCTGGAGGTTCGTGCGCTTGGAGTAGATGACGTCCGCCGTCAGGGTGAAGTCGTCACCCACGCGCTGCTGCATGGTGGCGAACAGGCTGTGACGCTTCTCGGAGGGCAGCAGGTCCCAGTACTTCGACGGGTCGCAGTCGCCGGCGCGCGCCGTGGAGGTGCTGCTGTACGGCGTGTAGTAGGTGACGCCGGCCGCCGTGATGCTCGCGGGCGAGCAGCGGTTGTTCAGGAAGTTGCGGCCACCACGAGCGGACTGGTCCGCACGGGCGTAGTCGCGGTCCTTGGCCGCGAGGTTGTCGCGGTCGGAGTAGTTGTAGCTGAGCAGGAAGGAACCGGTGTCCCACTTCGTGCCCCACAGCGCGCCGGCATTGAACGTGCCGTAACCATCGCCCGAGCCCTTCTGCACGCTGGCTTCGAAGCCATCGACATTGCGGCGGGTGATGAAGTTGATGACGCCGGCGACGGCGTCGGAGCCGTACACGGACGAAGCGCCGTCCGCCAGCACTTCCACGCGCTCGAGGGCGAGCGGCGCGATGATGTTCGGGTCGGCGAGAACGTGGTTCAGGCCGGTCACCGGCAGGCGGTGGCCGTTGACGAGGATGAGCGTGCTGTTCGAGGCCGAAGCGCCGAGACCGTGGATGGTCGGGGCGTTGGTGCCGGCGCCGTCGAAGCTGCCGTACCCGCCCTGACCCGCGGACTGGAGACCCACGACCGCAGGAACGGTCTTCAGGACCTGCTGCACGGTCTGCACGCCGAGGTCTTCGAGTTCCTCGCGGCCGACGGTGGTGAGGTTCGAGCCGACGGGCGCGACGCCCTTGATGCTGGAACCGGTGACGACCACCTCTTCCAGTTCATCGGAGGCTGCCGGAGCGGCAGCCAGTGCCTGCGCAGAGGCCAGCACCGCGGAAACCGCGAAAGCGACAGGAAGAATGGCGGCGAAAGTCGCCGGGCGACGGTAAGCGTTCTTCATCTCAGGACCCCCCTTTGGATCGGTTGACCGGATGCCACCCAAGGTGGTCCCCCGGAATTTTCATGTACCGTTTGGTACAAATTAATGAACTAACTAGTTAATGTCAACCACGGGCGCAATTCGGCGTTACCGGCCTCCCCCGCGGGGGAAGCCGGCACGTGCCCGACGGTGTCAGTCGATTTCGACGCGGCGGACTTCGCCGACGATGAAGATGTAGGCGGCAGCACCCACGAGGCCAAGGAAGCCCACATAGGCCAGCGCGGCATAGAACGAGCCGGTCGCCTGCACCGTGAACCCGATGACCAGCGGCGTGACGATGCCGGCCAGATTCGCGCAGAAGCTGAACAAGCCACCCGCCACGCCGACCATCTGCCGCGGCGCCACGTCCGCCAGCAGCGTCCAACCGAGGTTCACCATGCCTTGCCCGAAGAAGGCCACGGACATGATGGCGATGACGACGGCATTGCTCTGCACGTAGTTCGCCGCCACGAGCGTGGAACACAGCAGCAGACCGGTCACCACCGGCAGCTTGCGGCCGAGGCTCGCCGATCCCGTACGACGGATGAGCAGGTCCGAAACGAAACCACTGCACAGCACGCCCACGGAAGCGGCGATGTAGGGCAACGAAGCCGCGAAACCGGACTTGATCCAGTCCATGCCGCGCTCTTCGGCGAGATAACTCGGGAACCACGTCAGGAAGAACACCAGCGTGGAGTTGCCGCAGAACTGGCCGATGGAGGCGCCGAGAATCTGGCGCTTGCCGATGAGCTTGCGCAGGGCCACCCAACTGAAGGGCACGCCGCTCCCGGCTTCCACGCCACCGCCCGCGGCAATGTAAGCGCGCTCGGCGTCGTTGGCGCGCGTCGTCTCGTGGGGTTCACGGTAGAAGGCCCAGAACACCAGCGCGAAGCCGATGCCGAGCGCACCGATGAGCAGGAACAACGAGCGCCAGCCCCACTCGACCACGATCCAGGTGAGCACCGGGATTAGCAGGCCGAGACCCACGTACTGCCCCACCGCATAAACGGAATTCGCGCGTGCCCGCTCATGCTGCGGAAACCAGCTGGTGAGGATGCGCGCGTTGGCCGGAAAACACGGGCTTTCAGCGAGGCCCAGCGCCATGCGCGCACCGAACAAGCCGGCCACCGAATACACCATGCCGTGCAACAGCGTCGCCAGCGACCACAGTCCGAGCGACCACGCATACGTAATGCGCGCGCCGAAACGGTCGAGGAAGATGCCGCCTGGCACCTGTGCGAGTGCATACGTCCAGGAAAAGGCCGAGAAGATGAGGCCCATGACCGCCGGGGAGATGTGCAGCTCGGCAGTCAACGCCGGCT
>JBEGRA010000231.1:0-6875 GCA_041180705.1 Pseudomonadota bacterium
TTGGGCAAGGCGGCCTCGGACGACGAGGTTCCCAATACCAGCAGCAGTTCGTCTTTCAGAGAGCGCACGAGGCCCAGCAGGGAGAACCCCGCGAACCAGGCGATGCTTCCAAGCACCACCACCACGAACAGCAGCGACGTCCCGTAGAAGGTGCCCACCAGCACTGCCAGATGCATCAGGGCACCCATGCCGTACTTGCCGATGGTGAAAGCCATGGCCCCGAAGGCGCCGATGGGTGCCAGCTTCATGAGCATCGCGACGATGCGAAAGACCACTTCCATGGCGCTTTCGAGGAAGGACAGTACCGGCTGTCCGCGTTCGCCGATGCGTCCGAGACTGATGCCGGTAAGGACGGCAGCAAGCAGTACCGGCAATAGATCGGTGCCGGTCAGGGCTCCCAGCAGGCTGTCCGGGATGATGCCTAGCAGGAACGGAACGATGCCGGTGTCGTGCGCCTTCGTGACGAAGTCCGCCACCTTGCTGCTGTCCAGACTGCTGGCAGCCACATGCATGCCGTCGCCAGGCCGAACCGCGTTGGCGACAACCATGCCAACGATCAGCGCCAGCGTGGAAACCACCAGGAAATAGCCGAGCGTCTTGGCGGCGACACGCCCAACCAAGCCATGCTCGCGAGCATTCGCGATGCCGGTGGTGAGTGACAGGAACACTACCGGACCGATGACCATCCGCACGAGCTTGATGAAGCCGTCCCCCAGTGGCTTCAGGCTCTCGCCGAAAGCGGGGAAGTAGTGCCCAACGGCGACGCCAAGCGCGATGGCCAGCAATACCTGCAAATAGAGATGCGGCGCAGTGGCGCGACCGGCGGGAGTGACGACAGACATGAAGAAATCCTGGGTCTGCGGCAAAGCGCCGGCAGGCCAATGGCTAGCGAATTGTCGCCGTGGTTGTCCACGGCGACGCTTCTGCCATGTCGGTATTCAGCGTTTCACCACGCCCGATTTGATCGCGGAGCCATCCATCGGGATTTCCAGCCACAAGCCATCCCGCGCCGCGCGCCAATGCTGGCGGCGCACTGCCTTGACGCCACGGAAGAAAGCGTGCCGTGCCAACGGGTTGGAGATGGGCGGCGTGAAGTGGGTGAACACGAGTTCGCGTACGACGGCTGTGTTGGCCAGTTTGGCGGCTTCCACGGGCGAGGTGTGGTACTCGTTGGTGTCTGCCAGCAGAGTAGACAGCGCGGGGTTACCGGCACGGCCGGCTTCGCCGGCAATCAGGCTCATCAGCTCTTTCGACTGGGCTTCATGCACCAGCACATCGGCTCCAGCCGCGGCGACCGCGAGGCCAGCGCTGGGGCGCGTGTCGCCGCTGACGACCACGCTGCGGCCGCGGTAGTCGAAGCGGTAGCCGTACGCAGGGCGAACGACGCCATGGTCTACCGCAAACGCCGTGATGCGCAGGCCAGCCTGCTCGTATACCACTGCGGACGCCGGACTTTCCGGCTTGCCAGTTTCGAGAAATGGCAGCGAGTGTGCCGAAAGCGTACTGCCCGAGAGTGGCAGCAAACCGCGGTCTCGCGCGTGGTGGGCATGTCGGAAGTCTTCATCCTGCGCATAGGCCAGATTGAAACCTGCCACGACCTTTTCGACGCCGGGCGGCCCATACACTGGCAAAGGCGCAGTGCGTCCCTGCAGCCAGGACTGCAAGTTCAGTTCACCGAGTTCGCCGATGTGGTCCGAGTGGAAGTGGGTCAGCAACACGCCATCGAGTTTCGCGAGTGGCAAACGCCAGGCGAGAAGGTTTTCGGTGGACTCCGGACCAGTGTCCACCACGAAGAATTTGCCGGCGGCAAAAACGGCCAGACAGCTCTTGGCAGCCGTGCGATCGGGCAGGGGAGAGCCGGTGCCGCAGAACACGACGCGGAATGCCCTGTCGGCAGACAACGGGGCCAAAGGTGGCTGCAGTTGCTTCGCCACCGCGCGGCGTAACACTGAGTCTTGCAAGGGTGCGGAGAGCCATAGGGCAGCCGCGACCATGGCGAGGAGTACCGCCACTGCTGCCGCCAGTCGCCGCATGTTGGACCCTGTCATGGTTCATCCTCGCAAGCTGGTTTGCAGCAGCGTGCGAGGCTGACGGCCTGCGGTCAAGCGTGCGGTGGTCGCTCCCGTCGTTCGCGGCCTGCCGGCGGTTGTGGTTGCGGGGCCACTGGTACGGTCTGTTGCGGCAATTGCTGCGGCGGGGGCGGCGGCGCCGCTTGGGGCCGCGGCGGATGAACGGGCGCCGGTTGCAGCGGTGGCGGTGCAACGGGTTCGCGCGGACGATAGCGGTAGTGCTGCTTTCGCAGACGCTCCTGCAGTTCCGGTGTCTCGGGGTATCGTTCCCGCGGGAACTGTTGCTGGAAGACCGGTGGAGGTGCCGGCGGCGGGGCTCGCTTGCGGTCCCACCGGTCCCAGTCGCGATGGCGACGCTCCCACTCCCGGCCCCAGCGCAGCGACCAACGCGGCGCCATGTCCATGGACCAGGGGCGGAAGTACAGCGGCGCGCGGTTGTAGTAGCGCACGGGAATACGCAGCAGGAAGACTGGCACCGCGTCCCGTTCGACGAATATCCAGGGGCCGTTGTACCAGTCGCTGCGATACCAGTCGTCGTCCTCGAAGACCCAGAAGCTGCCTTCGTAGAAGAAGTAGTTCGCCATCAGTCGCGGGTCGTACATCACCGGCATGCCGGGAATGGCGACGAGGTCCGGGTAGTTGGACAGATGGATGCCGAGCGACACGCTGTCGCGACGGCGATGGCGTGGGCTGAGGTTGATCCGCACGTCGACATCGCTGGCAGGCGCGGCTTGTGGCCCTGCGGCGGCCATGGAAACGGCGGGGGGTGCCCCAAACAGGGTCGCGAAAGCGAGCAGTGCGGTGCCGAACGGGGTTGGAATGCGCATGGTATTGGTCTCCTCGCGGCGCAATGCCGATGACTTCTGGAGCCAATGAGAAACCAGCGCGAAAAACTCTTCCGTACGGAGGGGTACGTGGACGAAGCGTTTCCAGGGCAAGCTGAAGCCGAACGTTGATTCAGCTCGGAGAGAAGCGGCGGAGCGATGGAAAGGCCGGCTTCAGCCGACTTCCTTCCCGCCGGACGGCGGGAGGGATGGTGCCCAGGAAGGGACTCGAACCCCCACGGTGTTACCCGCTAGTACCTGAAACTAGTGCGTCTACCAATTCCGCCACCTGGGCAAGGTGCCCGTGCAACCGAGGCTGCAGCGAGACGCGGAAAGGTACTGGCTTACGCGTGCCTTGTCAATCGTTGGCGCGCCCCCATTTAAAGCGCTGACAGCCGGCGCGCGGTATGCTGGCGGCTGTTTTTACCCTCTGGCCTGTTTCAAGGCCCCTGCCGGAATTCGTCCGGCCATCTCCCAAGGATTTCCCATGCCCGACCTTCGTCGGAAACGAAAAGAAGCCGCTACTGCCCATTGGCAGCAGGCGGACGTGCGCCAGGCCGCCGAGGCCGAGAAATACGCAAACCCCATTCCCAGTCGCGAGTTCCTGCTGGAAACGCTGCGCGAAGCTGCCGTGCCCCTCACGGCGGACGCCATCGCCGAGGCGCTGACCTTGCAGAAGGAGCCTGCGCGCTCGGCCTTGGACAAGCGTCTCGGCGCCATGGTGCGCGACGGCCAACTCATCACCAATCGCAATCGCGAATTTCTGCTGGTTTCCCGTACGGCGCTGGTCGTGGGGCGGGTAATGGGCCATCGTGATGGTTTCGGGTTTCTGGTGCCCGACGACGGGACTCCCGACGTGTTCCTTTCGCCGCGACAAATGCGCGAGGTGATGGACCGCGACCGAGTCGCTGTGCGTCTGACTGGCATCGATGCACGCGGACGTCCGGAAGGCAGCGTCGTGGAAGTGCTCGAGCGCAACACCCGACAGGTCGCTGGTCGTTTCGCGGTGGAGGCGGGCGTCGGTTTCATCACGCCGAGCAATCGTCGTCTGTCGCATCGCGTGGTGGTGCCGCCTCCCGGCAAGGGTGAGGCGCCGTGGCCTAAGTCCGGTTCGCTGGTGGTGGCAGAACTGGTTCAGCCACCGTCGCGACACGCCGACCCGGTCGGGCGGATTGCACGCAGCATCGACCAGGAGCATCTGGCAGACATGGCGGTGGAAACGGCCATCGTCTCGCATCAGTTGCCGTCGGAGTTCTCGGCGGCCGTGGTGCGCGAAGCCCGCCGGTTCGGCAAGAGCGTGGATCTGGCCGGTGCCGGTCCGCGGTTGGATGTGCGCGACTTGCCGTTGGTGACCATCGACGGCGAAGACTCCCGCGATTTCGACGACGCGGTGTATGCCACGCCGGTGCGCGGTGGTGGCTGGCGCTTGCTGGTGGCTATTGCCGACGTTTCGCACTACGTGCGCCCGGGCATGGCGCTGGATGACGAAGCGCGCGAGCGCGCCACTTCCGTGTACTTCCCGCATCGCGTGCTCCCGATGTTGCCGGAGCAGTTGTCCAACCAGTTGTGTTCGCTCATGCCCGAGGTGGAGCGTCTCTGCCTCGTTTGCGACATGCGTATCGGGCTGGATGGCAAGGTATCGCGCGCGCGCTTCGCCAGTGCCGTCATGCGCTCGCACGCGCGCCTCACGTATACGCGCGTGGCCGGCATTCTGGTAGACCGCAATGGCGAGGCGGCGCAGGGGCTATCTTCAGGCGTGCTGGGTTCACTCGATGCGTTGCATCAGGTCTATTTCGCCCTGCGGCAGCGTCGTGAACAGCGCGGTGCACTCGACTTCGAGTCCGCGGAAGTTCGGGTGGTGGTCGACGCCGAGGGCGAAGTTGCCGACCTCAAGGCGTATCCGCGCAACGACGCGCATCGCCTGATCGAAGAATGCATGGTCGCGGCAAACGTCGAAGCCGCGCGTTTCCTCCACAAGCAGAAGATGCCTGCGCTGTTCCGGGTGCATGCGCCACCCGATGAAGAACGCATCGACGAACTGAAACGCTTTCTCGCGACTCGCGGCGTGTTTCTACCGCAGGTCCCGGAGATTACTCCCGCAGTACTTCAGGAAACGTTGCAGCAAGTTCACGGCCGCCCGGATGCTGCCATGCTGGAAAGCATGGTCATCCGTTCGCTGTCGCAGGCGGTGTACCAGCCGGAGAACATCGGACATTTCGGGCTGGCGTTGGCCGAATATGCGCACTTCACGTCGCCCATCCGGCGCTACCCGGATTTGCTGGTTCATCGCGCCATCCGGCACGTGCTGGAGCAGGGCACGCACGAGGACTTCGTGCATTCGGCTTCCGCCATGGTGCTGTTCGGCCAGGAGTGTTCGCTGCGTGAACGGCGCGCGGACGAGGCGGCGCGCGAGGTCACGGCCTTCCTGAAATGCGAATACGTTCGTCATCGCCTCGGGGAAGAGTTCGACGGCATCGTCACCGGTGTCACGGAGTTCGGGCTGTTCGTGCAGTTGCAGCCGATTCAGGTGGATGGGCTCGTGCACATCTCCTCGCTCGGTCAGGACTACTTCACTTATGAATCCGACCGGAAGTGCCTGACGGGCGAGCGAACGCGGGTCCGTTACACCTTGGGCGACCGCCTGCGGGTCCGTGTGACGCGTGTCGAGAGCAGTGAGCGCAAAGTCGATCTCGAATTGCTGCGCGTGGAGCCGGGGGCGTTTCATCCGCGCCGACCGGGTGGTGGTCACGTGGCGGGTCCGTTCCGCGGGGCGGACAGGATTCCCGGTGCGGTCCGACCGGCCAAGGGCAAGGAGAAGGGCGGGGGCAAATCCAAGCCCAAGTCCAAGTCCAAGTTCAAGGGCGCTGGCAAGGGCAAGCCTTCCGGCAAGCCCAAAGTTGGCGCCGTTGCCCCAGTGAACCCGCCTCGGCCGGCGAAAACGGCGCGGCGTGGCAAAGCAGCGGCCCGTCGGCCAAAATAGCGCATGGCACAGGAAGAACGCATTTTCGGGCTGCATGCGGTCCGCACCCTGCTGGACCGTCGTCCACAGGCCGTCATTTCGCTCACCGTTCAGGCGGGCCGGCAGGACAAGCGCCTGCAGGAAATTCTGGAACTCGCGCGGCCGCACGGCATTCCCGTGCACCCTCGCGCATCGGCGGAGCTCGACGCTGCCGCGGAGGGGGGGGTGCATCAGGGAGTCGTCGCGCGCGTGCGTCCCGCTCCCATGCTCGACGAGCGCGACCTCCTCGACCTCGTCGATGGTTTGGGACGGCCCGCGTTCCTGCTGGTGCTGGACGGAGTAACCGACCCCCACAACCTGGGTGCGTGCCTGCGCACGGCGGACGGGGCGGGCATCGACTGCGTCATCGCCCCGCGCGACCGCGCTGCCGGGCTGACGCCCACCGCGCGGAAGGTGGCGGCCGGGGCAGCGGAAACCGTCCCCTTTGCTCAGGTGACGAATCTGGTGCGTTGTCTCGAAAGCCTCAAGCAGGCCGGGGTGTGGGTGGTCGGCACGGCGGGCGAAGCGACGGACGAGCTCTATTCCGTTGACCTGACCGGCTCGCTGGCGATCGTGATGGGGGCAGAGGGGGATGGCATGCGCCGTCTGACCCGTGAAACCTGCGACCGTCTGGTGAAACTGCCCATGGCCGGGGCGGTGGAGAGCCTGAATGTCTCCGTGGCCACTGGTGTCGTGCTCTACGAGGCCGTGCGGCAGCGCCGTTAGCCGAAGAGTCGGGAGCAAGCTCCCTCCCACAGCCCAAGAGTCGGGAGCAAGCTCCCTCCGCAAGATCTCTGCGCCTTGTGGGAGCGAGCTTGCTCGCGACTCTTTTGGGGGTAGCCCTAACCCCTTGATATGCGTATACTTGGCGGCTCGCTGTCCGGGTGGTCCGGCCAGCGCCCTGCCGCACTCGCCGGCCCGCCGCCTCGGGCGGTCGTCCACGAGGTGGCTGTTACCCAGAGGGAATGACATGAGGCATTACGA